>JAJDAS010000581.1 GCA_029261755.1 Nitrospinia bacterium | reverse complement strand
AAAAAATAAAGTTTCACAAGTTTGCTGTACAAACCATCATTCCCCATTACCTGGCTTTGGGAAATAGATATAAGTCTTCAACTTCGAATTATAAATATTGGGAAATGTTTTGGCCAAATAGTAATATTTCTTTACCATATCGATTACCTCTTCTCTTTTTTCGGGGGCTAATGGCCGAAAACTCGGGAAAGATAAAGTAAAGGAAGCATCGGAAATAATTACTGCTTCAGCTTCTTTTTTTGCCAGATAATCATGCAGGATTTCATTGTTGACTACGGACATTTTTTTTGCCCGCTCAACAGACCATTCCGGATAATATTCATTCCATGAAAATCCTCTTAACAATTCCCTTTGGGCTTCCACGGCTATTAATGGAGTATCCGAGGATATAATCTTGTCCTCCGGTCCGGTATGGGCCTTAATAAAAGCAGCTTCATCCTTGATAAACATAGGGGAGTGGCGGTTCCTGGCTGGTGCCAGCGATGACAAACCATGGGAAAGCAGTGTAAGGATACAACCCGCGATAAAGGCCAATTTTAAACCGGAGGCAATCACGTCATTCTGTTTCATCAGTTCCATGTCTTTATTCATCCTTGAGAACCCAATCCCTGTCAACAGGGCAATGAGAGGAAAAACAGTACTCTGATAGGATACCTGGGGTAATTTAGACATTACATGGCTGGCCGTCATGAGGGCAGCCACGGTCCAAAGCAGGGGAATATATCCCGCTTTAGAGTCAGCTTCATCATCGGAAAGGCATTGAATAGCCCGCTCTTTAAATGAACTCCACGACGATAGTTGCATGAGACGATAAGTCCCAATAAAGGCAAGCATAAGAAACGAAAAAAAATAGTAACGGAATAATTCGTTGGAAGCGTGCAGTTTTGCCATCATCCCAATAGAAATGTCCAGGTTATGTCCGATAATGTTGTAGTAAAACTGTTCCCATCCATTGACAGCAAAGGGAGTAAATATTATGAAACTCAACATTATGAAAGTTAGTATGGGGGGAATAACATTCCCGAGTCTACGCCGCTCCAGGACTACCATACCGGCAAGGATTATGAGTAAAGCGGGCAACAGGGTTAACCTGAACCCTATTCCAATTGTAAGTATTGCAACGGCCAGGGAATAACCCATTGGTTTTTTAATTGGTAGAAATAGAACATATACCGCCAGCATTATAACCAGGGCGGTTAGGGCATACATTTTAGTTATGATCAATGAGTAGACCTGGAAAGCGTTAAAGGCCAGCAGTCCTGCTGTAACCATAACCGCCGTATTACCACCCAGTTTTTTTGCAAGCCTTAAGGAAAGAAAAAAGGTAAGGAGAGAAAAAAACAAGGAACAGGCCCGTCCTGTATAGATATTGTGCCCCAGGAAATGGAGAGGGAGGCCTAAAATATATGGGTACAGAGGGGTTTGATTATAGGCAAAATCAAGATAAGGAATTTTCCCCTGGTACACCAATTGGCTTACGTGAACATATCCACTTTCAGCATTATGTAAGTGGCCTGCAACAAGATAAAGGATGGATAATCCTATGTATGTTATAATGGCGCAAGGGAGGAAAAGATTTTTACTCATTGCTTGGTTGATTTTGCAGAGGGTTTGCGTTGAGGAGCTTCAATTACATAAAACATAAATGCCTTTTTTTATATAATTCATCAATACCTTTAAAGAGCGAATGTCTTTAAGTAATTGAAAAATTCTTGTGGGAGAAAGGTAATAATCTCTCGTCATTTTTCGCTGATAGTATTGCAATTGTTCCTTTGAAAGAGAGAATGATTTTACAATTCCATCTTTTACATTCCCGGAAGTAAGGTCATCCTTTGAAAATAAGTTATTTTCTAGCCCGGTGTAATAATAGTCGGTGCCGGGAAAAGGGTAAGCGATATGAAACTCTGCAAAATCTCCCCCAATCTTTTTTGCAAATTTCATAGTATTTTGAATTGTTTCATCTGTCTCCCAGGGGAACCCTAAAACCCAAAAAAGATATGTTTTGATTTTAAATTTTTTACAAAGCTGTATAGCATCAGCAGCTTGCTCCAAGGTGGTTCCTTTGTTTATCTTATTCATGATTCCCTGGTCTCCGCTCTCGACCCCAAAACCAATCATCCAGCATCCCGCTTTTTTCAGCCATTTCAATCGCTCTTCATCAATAGTATCTACTCGACTGTTACAAACCCAGGTCACGTCCAAGTTTTCATCAATAATAGCTTTGCATACTTTTATCATCCAATCTTTATCCCAAGTAAAAGTATCCGCTCGAAAATAAAAATTGAATATACCGAATTTTTCTTTGCATTCCTTCATCTCAGCAACTATATTTTCGGGAGACCTTGAATTAATTTTACGCCCCGAGACAATATTAACAAGACAGTAAACACATTTAGCAGGACAGCCCCTGTTCGTCTGAACTGCAGTCATCATTTCCCCGGTATCCGGGCGAGTATACAAGCTATTATCCAACAGATGCCTTGCCGGCATTGGCAAGATATCCATATTTTCCAGGAAAGGCCTTTCCGGATTTCTTTTTATTTTGCCGTCCTTTCTATAAGTTACTCCGGCTATATCTTCGAGCAGTTTACCCTGTGCCAGCTCTTTAATGGTTAGTTCATATTCACCGCGAATGGCGACATCGAGCGTTCGAACTTGCTCCATGACTTCAATATCCATTACGGAGAAATGTGCGCCCTTGGCAACAATCAAAACTTCGGGTGACACTTCTTTTGCCAAATCACATGCTTTAAGGTCATCATAGATGGTGGGAGTAGTTACGCTAATGACAAGGATATTATAATTGACATTTTCTAAATCTGATCTGAGATCATCCCAATTGCTATTTTCAGCAGAATAATCTCTAATTACGCACTCATAACCCTCTTCTTCAAACATAGCCGCCATATAGGCAAGGTCTAGAGGTGTTCGCATCTCCGATGACAGCCCCTTCACAGGAACCTGGCATCTGTCATCTCTAATGAATCTACCGGAAGGAGGGATAATTAAAATAGCTTTTTTCATTTTTATTTTAACTCGTTGAGCAAATTAATAGTTAGTTTAGAATAAGCAAACTATTACAATTATGGATTTACCTTGGACCCGAAAAGATCATGGCCAATTTCGCTTGTTCTGAGTTCACCAAAAAAGAATAATGGGGTCAGGTAAATAAATCCTCCTATTAAGATCGAAATCGCTTGCCAGAGAATATCTTTATCCGAGAACTGAACCAGCCAAAACAACAATATAGTCGAGCAAAGTACCGGTTTAAGAATCAAACGAACTATAGGTATTTTTACCAGGAATCGCGAAACCAAAAAAAACACGACAAGAAAACCTGCGATTTCTCCTACTAAAGTAGCAATACCGGCGCCAATAAAACTATATAAAGGAATAAGAATGATATCTAATAATCCGTTCACGACAAGGCATGCCCCGGAGCTTAGAATAAGCCATTTTTGCATTTTGAGGGCAATTAAAATAGTGTTAAGAAAAAAAAAAGGCAAGGTCAGGCTGAAAGAAACCGCCAAAATCGCAAAGGCATTAGCGGCAGGTTGAAATGCCACACCGCTGACAATACCAATAATCCTTTCCGAAAAGCTTATCATTAAAACGGTTATGGGCAAACTAACAATAAACAGCCATTTCATAGAAGTCTCATAAATATTTTCCAGCAAAGAACGATCGGCGCCTGCGGCCAGGCGGGACAAAACCGGAAAAAAAGCCGTGCCAATTGCTATGGGAATGATTTGCATTCGTTTTATTAAAGTATCGGACAGACTGAATAAAGCCACTTCCGTCGGTGTTTTAAAATAATTTAAAAGAAGAATGTCTATTCGGAAAGATATTCCAAACAAAAAAGCTGCTACGGTTAAAGGGAGAGTCTCTCGGAGAAAATGTTTGATCAGTTTAAAATCAGGCTTTAGTTCCGGTTTAACAAAAACCTTTTGCGCTATTACATAACCTATCGCGGCACGGATAAAGTTAGGAATGGAAATAGCCACGAATAT
>JAJDAS010000580.1 GCA_029261755.1 Nitrospinia bacterium | reverse complement strand
TACTCCTTACTACTTACTACCTACTCTTTTCCCTCCCCGCTCCCTACTGTTTACTCCCTTCTGTTTACACCCTACTCCTTACTTCTCCCCCCTTCTTCTCCCTACTGCATCCCGTCTTCCGGCTCCTGACGTCTTCCTTTCCTCTGCCTACTGCTTACTCCCTACTCATTTCTCCCCACTCCTTACTCCCTACCTCCTGCCGCGCTTTGCTTACCCGCAACCCTTAACTCGTAACCCTCCGTACAGTTCACAAACAAGACCCTCCCCCAGGCAGTCTCTTCCTCAAGAAATTCGTACGCTTATTAGGTGGCAGGGCTAACAGGCGGCGAATTTGCTCAGTTAAGGCCCTATCATTTTCCTTTTTTAGATCCTTCAGTTGATTTTTCCTTAAGTATTTCTTTTTCACGCAAAGTTTCCTCCAGGATTTTAAGGACAGCTTTATCCCTCTCCCGTCCAGCCGCCTTTTTACTCTTGATAACAGCCCTCAGACTGGCGATTTTTATTTTATATTTTCCAAAAGCCACTTCATCCGCATCCGCCCTTAAAGACGCAAAGGATTTTACACCATGCAAAGTAGACATGAAGTCGAGCTGCATACCGGTCTCATCATTCACAACCCGGTACAAGCCGGATAATGGATAGTAGGGCTTTAGAATGTAGGCGTTGAGTTCGTCAGCAAGGGTCTTTAGTTTCCGCAAGTTCACCGGGGTTTTTCTGAACATGAAATCTATGTCCAGTGTTGTGACAGGGGCTCCTTTCAAAGCCGCAGCCGCATTCCCCACCATAATTGCTTCCAAACGAACCTTCCAAAGGGCCTCGGCTATTCTGTTCAGTAATGGTTCGGCATTCATGCCCTAAATAATATACCCGCGCCTGAATATAGTCAAATTCAGGGTAGGCATACAAAAGTGGGTTATTTCGTCCACCTCATTCCCAAAATCCGGTTTGTAGATTTTTTCTTCAAAATAAAAGAAAGTTATTGTCATTTTATCATTGATATATTCGCATAAAGGAATATATTTAAAGGCATGGAGAACAATGAAATAGACATACTGGAAGCTGTTTCCAACAAGACGCGACTAAGAATCTTGCTCCTTTCCAACGGAGTTAGCCTTAGCGTGAAATGTATGGTGGAGACCCTAAAGCTGCCTCAACCCACGGTGTCGCGCCACTTGTCCATACTCAGGAAAAGCGGGTTGTTACAAAAGAGGGAATCAGGCGTAAAATGTTATTACACTCAAAGCTATGATGGAAAATACCGCTTCCTAAAACAAAAGTTGACGTCTGTCTTCCAAAAAGAACTGGCCGATCAGGAGCCCTACGCTTCAGATAGAAAGCGCTTAGCAAAATTATTGCCCGTGTTCGGTGAAGACTGCGAATTGTTGGAGTAAGTGAGGGGACAATGGAGCCAGCGACATGAGGAAAAAACAATGGCTGACAAAAAAATTTCTTTTAGCGAATTCTTGGTAAGTAAAGGCATACTCACCAGGGAACAGCTGGAAAAAGCTCTTGCCATTCAAAACAAGGGCAGGCTACTAGGCCACATCGCAGTGGAATTTGGACTAATGACTCCCAACGATGTCCTGAGAACTCAAGAGTATCAGGAAGAGCACGATATCCCCTTCGGCGAGGCTGCAATCTCCCTGGGATTCATCACCAGCAGCCAGGTGAAGTTCCTCCTGGATGTCCGGTTGAGAAAAAAGATCAGGATCGGAGAAATCCTCATACGGGAAGGCTTTATTGAAAAGGAAAAACTATACGAAGAATTGATGCGTTTTGAAAAGCATCGCCACAAGTTAAAAAAAATACTGGTTTGCGATTCCTCAGATATCATTAACTCTATTTTGAAAAAGAGTTTGGAGAAATATGGATACATGGTGATGGCCTCGAATAATTCCAATCACTTTTTTAAGTTGGCAAAAAAAGAAAAGCCGGACCTGCTCATTGCAGGTGATCTGTTTGAAGAAAAATCCAACCTCAAAACCCTGACCCAACTTTTTCTTGTTCCCGAGCTTGTGGACCTGAAAGTCATCTTTATAGCCCCGGAAATTAACCAGGAGTTAATTGACAATGCCTTTGAGTCCGGAGCCCACCACTTTCTCAAAAAACCTATCAGTGAATATGAGCTGCTAAATATCATTTATTCCATAGAGCACAAGGCTAAGGAAAAGCGAAAGGAAAAAATCTTGGTTGTGGAAGACAGTGATTTGATCAGACGTACCATGGTTCATGAACTGAAAAAACAGGGATATTCGGTTTTTCAGGCAAGGAATGGAGAGGAAGCTTTGGAAATAACCAAAAAGGTCAAACCCGATCTCATCACCATGGATATCCTCATGCCGGGCATGGATGGATACAAAGCGACTCGCAGCCTGAAAGAAGATGTGTCAACCAGGGACATTCCCGTGGTCATTGTTACCTCATGCGCCACATCTGAGGAAAGAGCAAAAGGCTTTGAAGTTGGAGCAGCAGAGTATTTTGTAAAGCCTTTTGCCCCAAATCAGCTGGCTAATTTTGTGAACCTGCTTTTTGAAAGCAGAAAAACAAGAAGGAAGGAAAAGTCCGTTGTGATCGAGGATAACCCCACTACCCTTCATATCATCAAACACATGCTGGAAAAGCAGGGCATCGAAGTTGTTGAGGCTGAAAATGGGGAAATAGGTATCAAGAAGGTTCGGGAAGTAATGCCGGATATTGTCCTTGCTGACATATATATGCCTGTGATGGACGGATTCGAATTTTTAAAAAACCTAAAAAAGTCCCCTGAAACCAGCCACATTCCCTGCATCCTACTCACGGGTTCAAGAGATAAGGAAGACGTCCTTAAAGGCTTGGCCCACGGAGCCGCAGACTTTCTGGTGAAACCCTTTGATGAGGAAGAACTGTTAGGAAGGGTTGGAAACCTGCTGGCAAATAAGAGGTTAGTTGATGAATTGAAAAAGGAAAGAGAGGCTAGCCTTCAAAAAAGCAGGTCACTGGAAGCAATAAACAAAATATTTTATGAAGCGCTAACTTGTGAAACAGAAGAAGCGCTGGGACAGTTGTGTCTTTCCGTGGCCGAAGAGATTACAGGGAGCAAATTCGGCTTTTTCGGCGAGATAAATGAAAAAGGTCTTTTTGACACCATAGCTATCAGCAATCCCGGTTGGGATGCGTGCAATCTCCCGGAGGGCAAAGCCACCCTG
>JAJDAS010000579.1 GCA_029261755.1 Nitrospinia bacterium | reverse complement strand
AAGCATTGACAGCTCCAAAGCGTGGCTGTACGGGAAGTTGTTTGTAGCGTTGTTGACTGAGAAACTTGTAAGACATGCATCTTTTGTTTCCCCCTGGGGATACATCGTGGAAAAACAACCAGCCTCAGAGCGCCTGGCGTAAGTTCAATTTTGCGTACAACCAGGTAAGGCGAGCTGGCGAACCGCACTTGCCCCTAAAGGATATGATTTCAGGCTGGAACGATATTGCAAAATTACTAGCTGAGAGAGGAAGAAGTCGTAAGTGTCAGGTTTCTAAGTATTTTTTGGGTTAATATTGCCCCAAAACAACTTAGCGCTTATGGGACTTACACCCCCGGTTTCTCACCAGCTTCGCCTGGCGCACTGCCTGTCCCCTTTTTTTTGTCCCTTTTTTCTATTATTGGAAAGAGGCTTATGTGCAAGATTAACCCGCCGGATTCGTGGAAACAGAGACAAAAGGGGAATTCGCACTCATAGTGGAAGGGGATAGCATGGAGCCGGAGTTCCGGGAGGGGGATATTATTGTTTTTATGCAACGTTGAGATTAACCAATGGCTAACCAATAAACTTGTAATGTTCCAGTTGGACTTCCTGTTTTTGTCCATGCCAATGTAAACCCGTTGTCATCATAAGAAGACATACTCGCCGCGTATTCATCACTTGGGGACTGTATCGCCCTTATTCCTTGATTCGGTTGGCCTACCCAAGTACCAGTAGCACCAGCGTTATTATCAGCCATGGCTTTTCCCCCGGTATCTACCGTTCCCCATCCGATGGACATTTTTGAGGTAGCTGTCTGTACCGCCGTAAAAAAAACTACCTTGGGCTTAAATCCAACTCCTGTTATGCTTTCATTTCCCGAAGCATCGGTCATATTTTTGGTTGTGTTCCCATCTTTCACCTTCATTGGTGTATAACTCATATTTAGCTCCTATACTATTAAAACGTTTGTTCCATCCGAGACGAACGTTAAAGAATGATGTTGAATATCAAGAGTAATATTAGCGTTCCCATCAATTGTTTCAGCTCCATTTCCTTCTATCGTCAAGGTATTGGCAGTTCCCGTCATTATTTTTACAATAATTTTTTCCCCATTATTACCGGAAGCTGCTGGCAATGTTAATGTCCAGTCTCCTCCAGACACATCAGCTTTCACCAATTCTCCCCAATTTGCGGTATAAGTTGTACTTTTAGATACAATCGTTAAACTACTGCCGCCTGCCGTCCCAATATCTTCCCATGCCGAACCTGTATAACGCCTCCATCCAGGGCTCCCCGACGCAGTATTGGTGCCGTCATCAAGGTAAATATCTCCTGATATTGAACTTGTTGGAGGGGCACTTCGCTCTGTTATATTTAATGGAGGAATTGTTGCGCTATCAGCAATTGTAACTTTATCAGTTGCTACTTCTATTGTTATTTTAGCCATTTGTATTACCCCTTTGCAAAAGCATTATTTAAAACATAAAGTACAAATATCATTGCTATCCAAAATAAAAAAAACTCTTTTGGACAAGCTGAATACTTGATTTTAAAGGAGGTCATCTAAATTTTCAAAAACAGGTTGCCGTTTGGGCCATATGCTGTCCAAGAAAAGTTGATTCGGTACAATAATTTACATATGTATACATTATACGAATCATTTTGTCAAGGCTTTTTAAGGGGGCCAAAAAGGGGTCACCCATTAGAAGGCTCGTTGTCAAGAGCATACCCCCTCCTGTTCGCAAATTTAAACAAAATTCTACCTTTATTTTCTTTTCCAAAGGGAATCTGTAAATTCCCTTTGGTGAGCCTCTGGCAAGGCGCATTTATTTTTGCGTATAAATAAGTTGGTTTTTTTTATTGCCTTTTCCAAGGCCCGCAATTTCTTTGGTTTTGATTGACGAACTCACCGAGCCCGTTTCAGTCACCCATCGGGATCAAGGCAACTTAAGAGATTAGAGATTCCTCTTTAATCTCCACGCCCCTGGCAGTTCTACTGCCCCAGAAAATCAGTGTATTCTTGTCACCGTAAAGAACTGATTTATAAGGGTTTTCGTCCTCTTTCATCATTCCTCCGGTACAAATCCGGACATGCGCTACTAACGTATCCGGCTCCTGCCTTGAGTCAAACGAATAGTCGGTGATTTGGATAAGGGTGAGTTGTTCTGACTGAGGGAATGTACTTTCGGATGAGTGTCTTGAAATGGTTCCAGTTCATCCTTTTCGCTTTTTGGCTGCGTCTTCTGAGGGACTTAAACCAGTTCCTACAGATTTGCGTCCGAAAAGCGTTCAAAGAACCTCTGTTGCCCGGCACTCCGTAGTAGTTGTACAAACCATTCGTCACCTGACTCAGCCATTTGCCTTGTTCGTGTATTCGTACTTCGCCGTCTCTTCATTAGAAGTTTAATTCCCTTAAGTTTCATGCGTAGTCTTTTGGCTATGGTGTGTCGAGTTAGCTTGAATTTGCCGTCCTTTCTCCGAACGTCGCAAATGTGGGTAAATCCAAGAAAGTCGAAGCTTTCCGGTTTTCCCATCTTTCGCTCTTTCCGGTTCTGCGCGGCAAACCTGCCAAACTCCATGAGTCGGGTCTTTTCTCTATGCAGAGTTAACCCAAATTGAGAGAGGCGTTCCCTAAGAGCTAGATTCAACCTTTCTCCATCTGATCGATATTGAAAACAAATGATAAAGTCGTCCGGATAGCGAATAATGTAAACCTCGCCGCGAGCGTTTTGTTTTCTCCATCGATTAACCCAAAGATCCAAGGCGTAGTGCAGGTAGATGTTTGAATAGGTTGGCGATGCTACCGCACCTTGTGGTGTTCCTACCACCGACTCAGACCACTCCCCATCTTCGTCCAATACTCCGGCCACCAGTGTTTTACGAATTAAGTCCAGTGTGCGTTTATCCGAGATTCGATGTTCCACAAACTTCAGCAACCTGTCATGTTGCATGTTATCGAAGAATCCCTGGATGTCGGCGTCCAAGACGTAACTGACTTTCCGTTGGGTTATGGCCACGTATACCGCATCCAAGGCTTGATGTTGCCCTCGGCCCGGTCGAAATCCATAACTGAAACCCAGAAAGTCCTCCTCATAGATCGATCCTAAAATCCAGCTTAAGGCTTGTTGGACGATCTTGTCTTCCAGCGCAGCGATGCCAATGAGCCTTTTCCGCCCGTCCGGCTTTGGCAACCATATTCGAAGCGATGGTTGAAGATCATAACTCTGTTGCTGCAATCTCTCGTGTATCTCTTTAATCCTTTCCGAAAGTTTGCTGCCGTAGCTTGTCCAAGTCTCTCTATCTACTCCCGCCGCTGAATTGCTGTTAAGCTCATAGTAAGCTTTCACTAACAATTCTTGGGTCAAGTGATGATAGAGATTGTTGAATTGAAGGCGGGAATCCCGCTTTGCTACTGCTCGCACTCTATCCAGACCACTCTCAGGCTTGTTTGGGCTCTGTGTCCCAAACCCGAAAGAGCTGGTTGGGTTCCTCTTGGCCAAGTCCCTTCGCTCCACGAACTCCGTTGAATTCTCTCGCATTGAATTACCTCTTTCCTTACTCGATTGTTCATTGTTCGTTCGCGTCATCACTACCACGGCTTGTCCGACTTCCTGGAAACGTAAACGTCGGGGTTATTTGTTAATTTTCCCAACCCGACGGCAAATGGAACATTCACCGTCGTTTCCAGGATCTCCCAGGTTCTGGTCGAAAAACTTCAGCACATGCACCGGGTCTAATGACTCCGAAGGATCCAAGGGAGGCTCACGAATATCGCCTTCCCTTGATGTTGCGTTCCCTGCCAGGCAACGAGGTCTGCATCCTTAAGTTTGATTTCGGAGCTCAATACCGAGCCTGCACCTTCCCCTGTCAACGCTTAACCGGCATCCTTACGGATACAAGCCCATGACTCGGGGTCCCGGCGACTCGTTAAGTCTTACCGGGTGGGGGACTTGCACCCATAAGCGCTAAGTTAATTGGAAATTGGAGATTGTAAATTTAAAAAATGCAGACTTTTGAGCACTTTTCAATTTTCATTAAGAAATCCAGTCAAATTTCAGGGTTTTGGGGGGCAAATTTAAAATTTCCAATATGAAATTTTCAATTTTCAATTAAAACCACCAGGGTTTAAAACAACTTAGCGCTTATGGGATTTACACCCCCGGCTATACGCTTTCGGCCCTCCGGGTCTGAAATATCACCCGTGAACGGATACCATTTTTCTTCATGTCTCATACACTGGCCCCACAATGGCGCAGCCCTGTGGAGCCCCAATGCTGCACTTTGGCTCCACAGCCCTTACGGGACTATGGAGCTGGCAGGTATAGGGTTTAAACACGCTAAATTCTAACTCCCCGGAAAGCCGCATATTTTTTTTAAAGGGCACTCTTCGCAAAAAGGCTTGGGCTTGCAATGATATTTTCCTAACATCACCAAGAGAGCATGATACTCGTTATAAAGCTCGGTGTTGGAGGGGAGATGTTCCATGAAAAAATGCTGGAGATCATGGTAGGAGACCTCCTTTTCACAATAACCCAGTCGATGAAAGATGCGCTTGGTATAAGCGTCAATAACAAAGATGCGAAGTCCGGCGGCATAGAGGAGCATGGAATCGGCGGTTTCCGGTCCAATCCCGTTCACGTCCAAGAGTTTATCCCTTACCTGATCCATTTCACCGAAAAAAACCTTTTTCAACGACCCCTTATGGCTCACAACCAGAAATTCAAGAAAATGGCGTAGCCTTTTCGCTTTGATGTTGAAATACCCGGAAGGTTTGATCAACCTGGCCAGTTCCTTTTCCGGTAAATTGTATAATGCCTTCGGAGTGAGGAGCTTTTGAGCCTTCAGGTTACCGATTGCCTTCTCCACATTTTGCCAGTTTGTGTTTTGAGTCAGAATCGCTCCCACACAAATCTCAAAATTCGTATCCCCGGGCCACCAGTTTTGCGGGCCGAAATGTTTTAGAAGAAGGTCATGGATTTTCTTCAGCTTGCGAGGGGTATTCAATAGGTGAGAAGGGTTGAGGGAAGGGTTGAATTGAAAAGTTGGAAAGAGTCTTTGACAGGATTACGGGATAAACAGGATGAATATCACCTAACCCTTAATCAAAAACTCCAAAATAGCCTTCTGCACATGGAGCCTGTTTTCCGCCTGGTCGAAGACGATGGATTGCTCACCGTCAATTACCTCATCGGTAATCTCCTCTCCCCTATGAGCGGGAAGGCAATGCATTACCAACGGCTTTTTCCCGGAAGCTCGGAGGAGATCCATATTCACCTGGAAGGGCATGAAATCTTTTTTGCGCTGGTCGGCGGTATCTTCCTGCCCCATGCTTGCCCAGACATCGGTGTATAGGACATCCGCCTCTCGGACGGCATCCATGGGATCATGGTTTATGGTGATGGAGCCGGGCTTGTTTTCTCCTGCTTCCAAATTTTCTTCGGCCATTTTTATGATTTTTTCATTGGGCCCATAATTTTCCGGGGTGCAGACCACCAGGTTGATCCCTGTTTTGGAGGCGCCAAGCATCCAGGAATGGGCCACATTATTACCATCTCCCACATACACCACCTTTAGGCTGCCCACATTTCCGAATTTTTCCCGGATGGTAAAGATGTCGGTGAGAATTTGGCAGGGATGATGGTCATCAGACAAAGCATTGATCACAGGAATATCGGCGTGTTCTGCTAAATCTTCAATTTCTTTCTGCTCAAAAGTGCGAATGGCAATGGCATCCAGGTATCGTGAAAATACCTTGCCTGAATCGTGAATCGACTCGCACTTGTTCCAATGCATTTCATTGAAGTTCAGGATCAGGGCATGCCCTCCCAGTTGAAACATCCCCACTTCAAAAGAGATCCTGGTTCGGGTGGAAGATTTTTTGAAGATCAGGCCCAGGGACTTGCCCGTTAGAGATCGGATGGGATTTCCCTCTTTGAGGGCCTTTTTGTGCAGGATTGTGCGTTGGAATATATCCTCAATCTCTTCAAAGGCCAAGTTGTTAATTGTCAGGAGATCTCTTTTCATTTTAAATTACCTAAAATTCCACCTAAAATATCACAAGCCTTATCTATTTCTTCCTTTTCCACCACCAAAGGTGGTAAAAAGCGCAAAGTCTTTTCTTTGACATTGTTGATCAATAGACCCTGCTCCATGCATTTCAAAACAATGCCTTTCGCCGGGATGGAAAGTTCCAGAGCTATAATGAGCCCCCTTCCACGAACCCCTTGGACGACATCCAGTTCTTCTTTCAAAGTGGATAACCGCTCTGTAAAATAGTTCCCCATCTCCCGGCAATGGGCAAGGGTCTCTTCCTTTGCCAGTTCCTTAAAGGCGGCTACTCCAGCTGCGGAAGCCAGCGGATTTCCACCGAAGGTGGCGGCATGGGTTCCGGGAACAAAGGAGCTGATCACCTCGTCCTTTGCCACTAAAGCACCGATGGCCACGCCTCCGGCCAGAGACTTTGCCAGGGTCATGATATCCGGTTCCACATCTTCTCCCTGATAAGCAAACAGGGTACCTGTCCGACCCAATCCCACCTGAACCTCATCAAAGATCAGCAATATCCCTTCATCATCACATAGTTTCCTCAAGCCTTTTAAGTAGCCGGGATCAGGAATATTCACTCCCCCTTCTCCCTGTATGGGTTCCACCATCACGGCACAGGTACGTGGGGTAACGGCTTTTTCCACCGCTTTAATATCATTGAAAGGAACATAGTGAAATCCGGGCACCAGGGGTCCAAAGCCCTCGTGAAACTTTTCCTGGCCTGTGGCCGTAAGGGAGGCGAGAGTCCTTCCGTGAAAGGAGTTTCTCATGGTGATGAATTCATTTTTCTCCGGTTTTCCCTGATCATGGAAATACCTTCTGGCCAGCTTGATGGCCGCCTCATTGGCTTCCGTACCGCTATTACAAAAGAAGGTCCTGTCTGCGAAAGAGTGCTTGGCTAAAAGCTCGGCCAACTCAATCTGCGGTTCCACATGATAAAGGTTGGAAACGTGCAAAAGCTTTTCCGCTTGATCACGGATGGCCTTCACCACGGAGGGTGGACAGTGCCCCAGGTTATTCACCGCAAGGCCACTCACGAAGTCGAGATATTCTTTCCCGTCTGCGTCACAAAGTTTGGTTCCTTTTCCCTTTGTAAAAACAACGGGAAACCGGCCATAATTTTTTGCAACCACCCGGTCGGCAAGGTGAATCCACTCATGTTGATTCAAGGAAATACTCCATAACTATCTGAATATTAAAAGAAAATATGCTCCCCTTCGGCGGCGGCAGAACATTTCATGGAGGAACCCTCTTTTTTCAGCCTCTCTAAGGAAAACTCCACCATTTTCTCGATATCCTGGTCGGTATGATCTGGTTCGTGATGGAACAATTTCAACTCCTTGGCGTTTGCAGCTAGTGCCAGAGATAGCAGTTCCGATAAAGGCGGATGCCCCCACCCTACCCTGGTTTTGTATTCTTGATCGGTATAAGAGGAGTCATGGATCAGGAGGTCCACGTCCTTCAAAAAATTGATGAGCTTCTTCCGCTTATGGGAAGGGCCAGTGGAGTCTGGAGGTGGCGGGGGAAGTTCATTATCCGTTATGTAGGCAAAAGATTTTTCCCCGCACCAGATTCGATAGCCCAGGGTTTGTCCGGGGTGGTTCAGGAAGTGGGTTTGGACTTTCACATCATCAATGAAGTACTCGCCCTCGGATAGCTCCTGAAAATAGGAGCGTGCGCCAAATTCCTTGATGGTAATGGGGAAGTAAATACTTTCCATCTGTCCAGCCACCACCTCTCTCAAGGAAATATCGCCATGCCTGGCCCCATAAATGCTTACTTCATTCCCGGGAATGTAGGTGGGGACAAAAAAGGGCAAACCGAAAATATGGTCCCAATGGGGGTGAGTAAGAAGAAGGTTGATCTTTTTCTTTCCTCCCTCCTGCATGAGTTTTAATCCTAGCTTCCGTATGCCGGTGCCGGCATCCAGAATCAAAATCTTCTCCTGGGACAACCTCACCTCGATACAGGAAGTATTTCCTCCATACTTGATCGTCTCGGAGCCAGGTGACGGCAAGGAGCCCCTGGTACCCCAAAAAGTCAGGTGAGGCCGGTAATCCATGGTCCTGCTTACATTTTTCAATAGCTCTTCGGGAGAGATCGGTTTATTAAAAAAGGCGTCCGCCCCCAACTCAAATGACCTCACGCGATCAAACTCAAAGGATTTCACTGTGAGAATAATCACCTTTAAAGAGCTATAGTCTTTTGACTTCCTGATTTGCCTCAGCAAGGTATAGCCGTCAGGTTCGCCCAGCAAAAGCTCCATAATGGCTAAATCAGGTTTGAAATCGCCAATGTACTCCATGGCCCTGGCCGAAGAAGAGCAAGTTTTTATTTCGAAACCTGCTGATTCCAGTGTGCCTTGGAGGGACTTAAGATTCTCTTCGTCATCGTCAATGAGAAGAATCTTTTTCTTTACTGAATTTGAGTCCTGCTCTGTCATAGTTGTGGTGGGAAGGGTATGAAGTGACTGCTAAACCTAAGTAGCTACTAATTAAAGAACTTCAGTATTTTAAAGGTTGTGATTAATTCTTGTCAATATAATGACATTCGAGGCATGGGGTTTCAGCAAAGGAATCAACTTCCCGGTTTGATGAAAGAAAAAAGAGGTTTCAACGAGTAAGGCGTTGTGGGTAAGGGAAATGAGGGAATTTATTGCCCTGACCAGGCAAATAATTTCTATGCCCACGAAATACACGAGAGGACACGAAACATGTTGAAAACAAAAGAGTTGTTAATCCCTGAAAACCTTAAATAGCCACAGATTTGCACAGCGTAGCGAAG
>JAJDAS010000578.1 GCA_029261755.1 Nitrospinia bacterium | reverse complement strand
ATCGTTTTTTTAGCTCTGCTTGGCGAAATTCGTAATCAAAAAAACCTCTTGCCTTCTTTTTTCTTACTTTAGTCATGAGATAACTCCACTAAATTAATAATATAACTTAAATAGAATTATATCATATATTAATTGTAATTTTAAGACAATTTATTGCGAAAACCAGCTTTGAGGGAGTTTCTGGAAGTGCCCTTAACTGGATTGATGGTCCCCAAGGCATTGGAGAGGTGAGTTATGCACACCAGCTTGGTTTTGGAGGTTAACAGCTTTTCATACTCCTCCATGATTAGCTCACCCTCATCGTTTATGGGAATGACCCTTAGCTTTGCCCCTGTTTCCCGGCAGAGGATTTGCCATGGGACGATGTTGGCATGGTGCTCCATCTCGGAAATGATCACTTCATCTCCGGCTCCGATAAATCGTCTGCCATAACTATGGGCTACCAGGTTGATGGACTGTGTTGCCCCACCGGTGAAAATAATTTCAGAGGGGTTTTCGCATCCAATAAACCCGGCAATTTTCTTTCGTACTCCTTCATAAAGGATGGTGGCCTCTGTTCCCAGTTTATAGGAGCCTCGCCGGACATTTGCATATTCTCCGGAATCGAAACCGTAAACTCGACGGATTACTCTATTCGGTTTTTGTGTGGAAGCGGCATTGTCCAAATACACCAAGGGTTTTCCATTAACGTGCTTTGAGAGTATGGGAAAATCCCTTCGGATTTCTTCAATGCCCAACGTTGTTGGGGCAACTAAGGTTGAAGCTAATTCAAACATGTCCCTTCTCCGTAATCATCTTTTTGAATGCTTAACGTTTTATGTGAATAATGGCTTTCAAAAATTTTCAAGCTTTTTTAATAAAGTTTCCTCCAGCTCTGTTACTGCTTCAGGAAACTTAATGGTATCAATAACGCTTTTTGCGAACCCCTTGGCAAGGAGCGATTTGGCCTCGTGAGGCGAAAACCCCCTGGAGTTTAAGTAAAAAAGTTGCTCTTCATCAATTTGCCCTACAGTAGCTCCGTGGGTACACTGCACATCATCCGTGGAAATCATTAAGTTTGGTTTGTTGCCTGCCTGGGCCTCATCGGAAAGCATGAGGTTGTTGATTAACTGATTGGAATAGGTTGCCGAAGCGCCAGGCTGAACTACTACGGTTCCATCAATACTCGAACGACTTTTCCCGTTCAGAATATTTTTAAAAAGCTGACAGCTGGAACAGTTTGGAGCCTCATGGAAAATCCGAACATAGTTGTGGACCTGCTCTTTTTCTTCAAGTATGGAAAGCCCATTCAAATTCAACTCCGCTCCCTTGCCTTTTAAATGGACTTCAAAATGATGCCGCGTTAGTTTGCTACCACCAGAGGCATTAGCCGCAAAAAATCTGCTGTCTTGCTCCAGTTGGATGCGGTTCTTTGAAAAATGAAAGGCACTGGGATGGTCGGCTTGAATCTGAGAAAAATCTACCTGTGCACCCTCTCGGACCATTAGATCCTGGACAGAATTTACAAAATAGTTTCCGCCGGTTCCAGCGTATTTAACTAACAATTTGAATTCCGCGAATTTGCCTGCCTCAATGAAAATCCTTGGATTTCTTGTAATGAAATGATGCTCCGACCCTGTGGAAAGATGAAGAATTTGCAATGGAGTTAAAAACCGCGAATGGGGTTTAATCTTTATTACCAAACCCTCCCTGAGAAATGCGCCGTTGATGGCGGAAAAAACATCATTTTCTTGTTCCATGGATTTAAACAAATGGTTTTTTAAATAACCTCTACCAAGAGAGGTTTCCAGTTTTTCCACGACCACGAAAGAATTAAGCCCCGATAGTTCAGAAAGATTTTCCTGGTAAACCCCATCTACAAAGATAAGCACACTGTTTTTACAAGAAGGGTAAATATTGCTTTTTACGAAGTTGAGATTCACTTCCCCGTGCCAGTCAACCTCAAAGGAAGTGTCGGCTGCGGCCAGTTCCTTGAGGTCCACATAGCTATACATTTCATGTGTTTTATGTGGGAATTTTAGCGCACGAAAGCGCTTCAAGCCGGATTCGTTGAGGCCCATAAGTTCCGGAGAAGGCGAAAATTTGTTCAGAAAGCTCTTATGCTTTTTGATCAACGCCTGTTCGTATTGAGTTGAAATTTGTTGCGAAGAGATCATTTTTAAAAAATAAATTAGTGTTAGTGTTCGGGAGTAATAGGCTGAAAAAATTCCAAACCTCCGATTTCAGCACTATTACATCCCCCTTGATCCCCCTTTTCTAAGGGGGAATTAAAACCAGCCCCCCCCCGGAGGGGGGGAACATCAACTAATTCCCCCCTATCAAGGGGGGAGGAAGGGGGGTGTAGCAACGCCTGCACGTAATCCAAGCATGCTTTAAATTTGGTACCCCCCGTGAACGGGTGCAAATTAGTTAAGCCATTCATAGCCAGCTTTTTCCAGTTCCTTCGCTAATTCCTTGTCGCCCGACCTGATGATCTTGCCGTCACTCAAAACATGGACAAAATCGGGCTCAATGTATTCCAGGAGTCGTTGATAATGGGTTATGAGAATCATGGCCCTGTCATTATCGGCAAGTTTTTTAATGCCTTTTGCCACAATTCGCAATGCGTCGATATCGAGTCCGGAATCGGTTTCATCCAAAATACATAACTCCGGCTCCAGTACGGCCATTTGTAAAATCTCGTTCTTCTTTTTTTCACCACCGGAGAAACCAGCATTGAGAGAGCGGTCCTTGTATTTGGGATCCATGCCCAGAAATTGCATTTTATCTTCCAATATTTCGTCAAAATCGAAGGGGTCCAGCTCTTCTTTGCCTCGAACCAGTTGTTTCGCGTTATAGGCAAGGCGCAGGAATTCAGCATTGTTTACACCTGGGATTTCCACCGGATACTGGAAACCTAAAAATAGCCCTTCATGGGCTCTTTTCTCCACCGGCATTTGCAGCAAATCCTTTCCTTTGAACCATAGTTTTCCTTCCAGTACTTCATAAGAAGAATGTCCGGCAAGTACACTGGAAAAAGTGCTTTTCCCCGACCCGTTCGGTCCCATAATGGCGTGAATTTCTCCTTTTTTTACTTTGAGGGAAATACCTTTTAATATCTCCGTACCGTTGATTCCCACATGTAAATTCGTGACTTGTAGCATTTATTTTCTCCTGAGCGTAAGTATTTACCCTACGCTATTCTCAAGTTTTAAGGTTAAAAGCTTTTGCGCTTCCACGGAAAATTCCATGGGCAACTGTTTGAAGACTTCGCTACAAAATCCGTTAACAACGGCGCTGATGGCGTTTTCTCTGGATATGCCCCTTTGTTCAAAATAAAAAAGCTGGTCTTCGCTGATTTTAGAAGTTGACGCCTCATGCTCAATATGAGAGGTGCTGTTGGCCGAATGGATGTAAGGAAAGGTATGGGCACTGCATCTGTTTCCCACCAACATGCTATCGCACTGAGTATAATTCCTGGCGTTGCTGGCATCCTTTCCAACCCTTACCATGCCACGATAGCTGTTGCTCCCATTTCCCGCCGAGATGCCTTTCGCTATGATGCTGGAACGTGTATTCTTTCCGATATGCACCATCTTCGTTCCGGTGTCCGCTTGCTGATACCCGGTGGCCAAGGCAACCGAATAAAACTCGCCAACGGAATTGTCCCCCACCAAAAAACAACTGGGGTATTTCCAGGTTATGGCTGAGCCAGTTTCAATCTGGGTCCACGAAATCTTGGAGTTTTTCCCAAGACACTTTCCCCTTTTGGTGACGAAGTTATAGACTCCGCCCTTTCCGGTTTTTGGATCACCGGGATACCAGTTCTGGACCGTGCTGTATTTTATTTCCGCGTTGTCCAGGGCGATCAATTCCACAACAGCAGCATGAAGTTGGTTCGAGCTGAATTGGGGGGCGGTGCATCCTTCCAGATAAGAGACATAGCTGTTTTCCGAGCATATGATGAGTGTTCTTTCAAACTGTCCCGTTTCCTCCGTATTGATTCGAAAATAGGTGGAGAGCTCCATGGGGCAACGGGTGTTGGGAGGAATATAGACAAAAGACCCGTCGGAAAACACGGAACTGTTCAAGGCAGCGTAAAAATGGTCACCAACAGGAACCACAGAGCCCAGGTACTTTTTCACCAAATCTGGATATTTTTGAACAGCTTCGTTGAGAGAGCAAAAGATGACGCCGTGCTCTTCCAACTTCTTTTGATGGGTGGTAGCCACGCTTACGCTATCGAATACCGCGTCAACTGCCACATTGGACAGACGCTTTTGTTCCACCAATGGGATCCCCAGTTTTTCGAAGGTTTTCAAAATTTCCGGGTCTACATCGGTTAAACTGTCACGTTTTTCCTTTGTTTTGGGCGCGGAGTAGTAGGAAATATCCTGGAAGTCAATTGGGGGGAAGTGCAGATTTGCCCACAGGGGAGGGCTTTTCTCCAGCCATTTTCGATACGCCTTCAGTCTGAAGTTGAGCATGAACTCCGGTTCACTCTTTTTCCCGGAGATGGCACGAATTACTTCTTCGTTCAGGCCCTTGGGGAGAAGGTCCGTCTCCACGGGGGAAACAAAACCGTACTTATAATCCTGATCTATGATTTCGGCCACGGATGTTTGGCCGGTTGATTGACTTCTCATCAGCCCAAACCTTTATACAAACGAGACTAAGAGGGTCCTCTTTACCTATTTTGATGCGAGAGATAGACTGCAGGATTTAAGATTGTTGATGTGGTGAGGAAAAGTGCTTTAAGAGAGGTTCGTTACCAAAAAGTGTGGTGGAAAGAGTGTTAATTTTCCCCAAAATCGAAAAAGGGAGTTTTTTTCCCGGTCCTTAGTTTGTTTCCGGTTTCGACTCTTTTATCTTCCCCGTCATGGGGACAAAGATCACGGGGATGACTTCCCGGATGTCCAGCTTTCCGGCTTTTTTGGTTACCACCGTCAGAGTCTGAGAAGAAAACCATTTGTCTTTCAGGGGTAGAACCAGAACACCCCCGTCTTTTAATTGTTCCACCAGGGGCGGTGGGATAAAGTCTGCTGCTGCGGTGATCATGATGGCGTCGAAGGGCGCCTTTTCCTCCCAGCCTGCGTATCCGTCTCCATAGCGGGGAAAAATATTTTTGTACCCTCCTTTTTGGAAGAGACGGACGGCCCTGTGGTGCAGGCTTTCGACGATCTCTATGGTGTAGACCTCTTTGCACAAATGAGAGAGAACGGCGGCCTGGTATCCCGAACCTGTCCCGATTTCCAAAACTCTTTCTCCTCCTTTAAGGTTCATCAGTTCGGTCATCAAGGCAACGATATAGGGCTGGGATATGGTCTGGCCCTCGGCGATGTACAGAGGCCGGTCTGAATAGGCGCGGTGGATATCTTTCGGACGCACAAAGAAGTGTCTCGGCACAGTGCGCATGGTTGCCAGAACACGTTGGTTGGTGATGTCCCTGCCCGCCATTTGCTTCTCCACCATGGCATGGCGTTCATTAACGAAATCGGCCGCATAAACGGAGCCGCACCAGACCAGCGCAAAAAATAACAGGGAAATGTGTTTCATGGGAGTCAAAAGAGATTTTTTATTCACAACCAAAAGAACCGGAAGAGGGCTCCAGGCCAAAAAAGGCCTTAATCACGGCCTCCGACAAAGCATGATATCCTTTTTTGTTTAAATGGTTCCAATCCCTGGGGCCATGGAGCAACTCCTTGGCGGATGCTTCCCGGATGGTTTTTCTGGAATCCAGAAACTCAAAATGGTTGGAGCTTGCGATTTTCTCTACTTCGCGGCAGATTTCGCTGCTTCTCCGTTGAATAGACGGGGCATCGTATCTGTCCCCCACTCCCATATGGATAGCAGTGGAAAGGATAGGGGACGCTAATTCGTAGGATGATAAGGGGGAAGGGATGTAGACAATGCCGATTGGTACATCGTGAAAAAACTCCGACAGATACAACAAGGATTGCTCGAAAACATAGAGACCCAGCTTAGTCTGTTCATCCGTTAGTTCCATGGATGGAGCTTGCGAGTGATTGGGAATCACTACCTCTTGTCCAGCGACTATGACTTTATTGATTATTGCCGGGGGAGGAGGCTCGGTTTTTGCCACGGGCAATTTTTTTGGGGCTATAGGCGCGTTCAGGGCATTGGGGATGCTTGGCGGCTTGGCGGCTTCCGTTTCCTTTGTCTTCTTTGCAAAGCCCCATCTCTTTCTTAACTTTTTCGCAAACCTATCCACCTCTTCCTCACAGTTTTTGAGGCCCTTCTTAAGGTATTTCAGGAAAAGAAAATTTTTCCATGGAGAATCCATGTCCAGTATGGGGGTTTTCAAGATGATCATTCGCTCTATAAATTCTTTGAAGTAACCGGTTTCATAAATACGGCTGCCATCATACTTTTTCCAATAGAGTGCCTTAAAGTCCCTGGTGTTATCGATTAGATCGTTACCTTCATAAAAATAGACCAGGATTTTTTCCGGCTTTTCTAAAGAAAAAGCCTTCAGCGAGTTCAAATAAGAGAAACAGCTAACGGGATTTACCACCAGACCGCGAAGACTTCCCGCGCCACTTACTCCAAAGGAGATGACGTCCCTCCCCGTTTTGCGATAAATCCTGTGGGCGGAATGGTAGTCCGGGGTGGCGAATCGCAAACGGTTGGCGTCTATTTCATCCTTCAGCCAATCGCCAAGCCCTTCCGCATTGGAGTCCCCCACTAAGGCAATGTAATTCTTGGGGACAACCGATTTTTTGGAGGTCTGTGCCAGGATTTTGAGCCCATCATCCAGACCTGGAATGGCCGTGAGAGGGATCTTGTTCAAGATACGAGGAAATATGAACTCGCAAACCAGGACAGTAAATAGCAAACTGCCCAGAAGCAGGCTGGTATTGATGAAGAAGTTTTTTTTTTGCATGAAGTTGGTACGAAAAACAGGTAAAAAAATTTGAAAGAGGACAGCTAAAGGCGGGTGTGTTCAAGCAAATTTCTGTCGTAAAAGGTATCAATTATATGTGTTTTTTACTGCCATTTGCAATTTTGGGAGTGTTCTTCAAAACCACCCAATTCAGGTGATAAACAAATTTTTAGCGTTAACGGTAAATATCTATTATAATAGAGCAATTCATGAGTTCAAGATTCAGCTATTTAAGGAAGGTCCCGAATGCAAACTTTAACTTACATGATCTATCTATTGGCCGCAGTCCTTTTTATCCTGGGATTGAAGAAGCTCAGCTCCCCAAAAACAGCGCGGAGAGGCAACCAACTTTCCATGTTGGGCATGTTTCTGGCCGTGGTGATTACCCTGTTCGATAAGCAGATCCTCGATTTTTCCCATATCATCCTTGGCATGGTGATCGGCGCGGCCATCGGCGCAATCAGCGCGAGGAAGGTGGAGATGACGGCCATGCCCCAAATGGTTGCTATTTTTAACGGCTTTGGCGGCGGGGCCTCGGCCCTGGTGGCTTTTTCCGAATATGAAGTCCTGCGACTCCAGGGCCCCACCGAACTCAATGTCCTCTTAACAGTCGTTCTAAGCGTCCTTATCGGTTCCGTGACCTTCACGGGCAGTCTAATTGCCTTCAGCAAGCTACAGGGAATCATGCGTGGTGCTCCCATTGTCTACGGCATGCAGAAGGCCGTGAACTTTTTGTTACTGGCTTTGTCCCTTGGTGTGGGAGTGGGCATGGCGTTCAACCCGACTCTCGGCGCCACCTTGCTTCTTGCCATCGTCATCCTATCCGCCGTTCTGGGAGTATTGTTGGTGATTCCCATAGGCGGCGCCGACATGCCGGTGGTGATAGCTCTCCTGAACTCTTACTCCGGCTTGGCGGCGGCATCCACCGGTTTTGTTCTTCATAATAATATGCTCATCATCAGCGGGGCATTGGTGGGAGCGTCCGGGCTCATCCTTACCAATATCATGTGCAAGGCTATGAACCGGTCCCTGGGAAATGTCTTGTTTGCGGGTGTGGGAACGGATGACGGCGGAGGGGTAACGCATGAGGCATCGGAAGAGAAGCAGGTGACGGATTACACGTCGGAGGACGCTGCCATGATCCTGGAAAGTGCGCAGTCGGTGATAATCGTTCCCGGTTATGGACTTGCCGTGGCGCAGGCCCAGCATATCCTGCAGGAAATGGCCATGTTGATGGAAGAACGGGGTGCGAAGGTGCGTTATGCTATCCACCCGGTGGCTGGACGCATGCCGGGGCATATGAACGTCTTACTGGCCGAGGCCAATGTCTCCTATGATCTGCTAAGCGAAATGGACGAAATCAATGACGACTTTCAGAGTACCGATGTGGCGTTGGTTATTGGAGCGAACGATGTGATCAACCCGGCAGCAAGGTACAAAAAGGATAGTCCTCTATATGGGATGCCCATTCTCAACGTGGACAAGGCCCGATCCGTTATGATTGTGAAGCGCAGTCTGGGCGTGGGATTTGCGGGAGAAGCCAACGAACTTTTTTATGATCCGAAAACCATGATGGTCTTCGGCGATGCAAAAAAGGTGGTAACGGAGTTGGTCCACACCCTCAAGGGGTAATGTATTTTAGATTTTAGATTCTAACTCTGCAATTCTGAGAATCCTTCTCTCACAATCTAAAATCTTTTAAAATCAAAGACTTGGAACCACGAATTACACTAATTTTACGAATAAACACTTATAAATTAGTGTAATTCGTGAAATTAGTGGTTAAGAAAGCTTTTGTTCTTTATTTTTTTGTAGTTAAAAACTTCAAATATCTTTGGTTAGATTTTAGATTTGTGGTAGGTTTTTGGCTAAATTTAAAAAATATATACCTCAAATCTGAAATCACTAAATCTAAAATCTAAAATATCTTTATCTCTTCAATCGCCAAACTTTGAAGATCGGTGGTTCCCACTCCCCTTTGTCTGGCAACTTCCAGGAAAGGCACCTCTTCCGGTTTCAGGCCAAGAAATCCTGTCGCCAGGGTATCCAGCGCTAATTCATCTAATCCCACCACAATGGTATTCAGGGATTTCACATCGGACACATTTCCTCCTGTGGGCCCGTTCCTCATCAAAACCCGTGTGGCGTCGATGACGGAGAGAGTCGGTTTCATGGCAGAGGCCAGATCGGCAATAGAAGCGTTGATATTCTGATGAAGCTGGTTTCTCCTGCCCCCAAGGACCCCGTACCAGTTTTTCATGGCCAGGGTGCATTTGCTCAGAGAATGTTGCTTTACCACCGGGATGTTAATGAGCTTGTCCGCTTCCAGGAAAGGACTCAAAACCGGCCAGGTATTCAAAATCTCTCCTTTCAGGTCGGTGGATAAAAACATGTCTTCCCTTGGGAAAAGCACTTCCCCCCCGGCGGAAAGAGTTGCTTTTTCAATACCGGAACGAGAGAAACACCGGTAGGCGTCGTTGCAGCTTACGTCTGTAACCACAATCCTTCCGGCTCTCGCCTTTACGCATTGCCTGACCACTGCCGCCACTACATCCGGATTGGTATTGGCCGCCTGCTCCGGGGTTCTGTCCCAACCCACGTTTGGTTTAATCACCACCATATCGCCGGGTTGAACAAATTTTTCGATACCACCGAAGCGCCCAATGGCCGCCTCAACCATTCGTTCCGCATCCTTGCCTCTCACAATGGCTATGCCCTGAAAATCAAGGTTCCTTTCCAAACGAAAATTTTTTAAAGTATGAATTTTTTCCGGTTTGTGGTAAACGGGATTATCACTATAGGCAGCATATCCCCAAACTGCTGCTGCCGCCGCGCACCCCCCGCCAATAGAGGTTTTTCTTAAAAAATCTCGCCGTGTATAATCTTCCGTTCTTTTATGTTTGGAAGGGCCGTTTTTATTTTTCATGAACTTGTTTCAAGTATGTTAAAAGGGTAGCCAGCCAGAAAAAAACGGGCCAAAGCAACCAACCAACAATCTTGACTCGATTAATTTTACAACGGTATAATCAGTGAAACTAATGAACCAAACTAACACCCATGGCATCCTCAAAGGGTTTAGGCCCTGTAATTCTTATTTTTTCCTGCCTGTCCGTTCTCTTCTTTTGCTCTACCGCTTACGCCAAAAGCCCCTACATTGGGAACCTCTCTGTTATTAATTCAGCCAAGGGCCTGTCCATCAATGCCACCCTCATCAACGGCTTCACACGAAAGGTAGCGGAGGCGGTTCAAAGCGGAGCACCTATCACCATACAGTACGATATCGAGCTTAAAAAACGCAATGCCGTTTTAGCGGATGAAAACATCGTGAAGCGCGTCATCCAGAGAGCGGTAGTCTACAATTCCTTAAAAAAACAATACAAACTTTCCAATATCCTGGGCACTAACAAGAAAACCGTCGCCTTGAAAAAGATCAAAGACGTTCGTAACAAGATGGTTCAACTTCGAGACATTCACATTATTCCCACCAAGTATCTAAAACCCAACGAAGAATACTACATACGCGTCAAGGGAGAAATGGTCGCCAAAAGTTTTTGGTTCCCCTTCAACTACATTTTATTCTTTGTGGATTTTTTAAATTTTGATACCGACTGGGCGGAATCAACTTCCATCGTTGTTAACCAATTCCCGGTTAGTGAAAAACCACTTGAGTCCGATCAAACGCAGGAGGAACCCTGATGCTTTCCGCCGAAAATAACCCATTTAGCGAAGAGCAACAAAGACTGAAGAAGGCTAAAACCAGAAAGAGCATCTATATTATTTTAGTCTCTATCGTGGTCTTAACGGTCATCGAAGTCTTTATCCAGCAGGACAAGGTACAAACTCCCATTGCCAGCAACGTACTTTTCTTTGCTCTCCTGAACATTAATTTTATCCTGCTGGGAGTCCTCACCCTTCTCTTATTTCGTAATCTCATCAAGCTGTATTTTGAGAGGCGAAGCCAAAAAATCGGCACCAAATTTCAAACCAAGCTAGTCACCGCCTTCATTACCCTCACCCTGGTCCCTTCCGTTCTTCTTTTCCTTGTTGCCGGTAAACTCTTCAACTACAGCATCGACAATTGGTTCAACATTCAGGTGGAAAACACCCTGAACGATTCTATGGAAGTGGCCAGGAGCTATTACTCAAAAAGCGCGGAGAAGGCCCTTTTTTTTGCCGGCCAAACAGCA
>JAJDAS010000577.1 GCA_029261755.1 Nitrospinia bacterium | reverse complement strand
GTTCCCTGGCCTGCCCTTCGCCCTACGGGCTCAGGCCAGGCCAGGGAACCCCAGGCGCTCGTGCTGCCTAAAGGCAACACGCAATATTGCACAATTATAGGCGGGACTCCGAACTTAAAGCTTCATCCCTAAAATTTTAAAATCGTATTAAGAAAAGCACTATTTAAATCCAAATTTTATCCTTCCCCAAGTGGTATGTCAAGAGGTTTTCATGGACTCTGCCTTGTCAGCGATACATATGCGCTTGACAGCATATTAATTCTAACGCATAATAATGGCATGAGGGAGATAATACAAACTGGAGAATTCAGTGACTGGTATCAATCTCTTGATGCCGATGCGCAAGAGCATATTTACCAGTATATGGAAGTTCTTAAAGAATATGGCCCAAAACTTGGCAGGCCATACGTAGATACTGTGAAGGGCAGCGCATATTCCAATATGAAAGAATTGCGGGTACAAAGCAAAGGGAGGCCATTTCGCATTTTCTTTGCATTTGATCCTAAAAGAAATGCCGTTCTATTAATAGGTGGGAATAAAAAAGGGGATACGCGGTTTTATAAAACTATGATCCCTATATCGGATAGGTTGTATTCTGAATATTTGGAGGACATGAAAAATGAAAAAACAAAACAATAACTCGAATGAAAAATACAAGGACTTTTTTGAGGAGTCAGAGAAGACCCTTTCTCAGGAGAGGATTGATCGCGCGAAACAAAAGGCAAAAAAAACTATTCAACAAATACGGTTGGGTGAACTCAGGAAACAATTAGGGATAAAGCAGACCGAATTAAAGGATTTTACTCAATCAAACGTGTCAAGATTGGAGTCGCGGCCTGATATGAAAATATCTACCCTCATTGACTACATTCATAACCTTGGCATGGAAATAGAAATTAAAGTTCGTCCAACGGGCAAATCATCTAAAAAAGAAGAAGTGTTATTATTGAAAGGATAAGGTTAGCTCATTTTTTCAAGAAAAACATTTGGAGATTTCTGTATTGCATTTTCCGAGGCTTTCAATAGATCCTCGGGTTTTACATTAAATACTTCAATAATGTCGTTCAGGTTAAGTTGCAACAAAATTAATAGCTTCTATGAACTTCCTGTATTCTTTCTGGTTAATGTCGCCTTTTTTTGATTGCAAATGACGGTTTACCTAATGACTGTTTTGCAATGACCGTACACTTCCCGCCCTGGCAAGACCTACGATGGCCAGACAAACGAATATCTTGCTCCGATAATCATCCAAGGACAACTCTTCTTTTATCTCCTCGCTCAGCAGCCGGACGTTCCTGGCCCCGTCCATCTTTTCCCATAACCGGTGGTAGACCATAACATACTGGTCGATCATATCTTCATCCCAATCAAAGATTGCTTGCAGGATGATCTCCAGAAATTTGAAGGGACTCTCCCTCGGTTCGCCGGTTTTTACGGGGATGTCCTCCAGCAAGGAGTTGGGAAGAAAATTCACTCGGTGGTGGATGTAGGTGGAGTGGTCATCAAGGAAGACCTCCCCCAACTCCCCGGCCTGCTTTTCAAAGGCGGTTTTGCGGTGGGGGGTGGATGCCTGTCCGAGACGGCTATCGGCTAGAAAAGCGGTATTCTTGCTGTTCACCTCGTCCAGAAATTTTTGTTTTTCTGCGTAACCTTTTATGTCCTCGCCGGGATTAAAAAGCATGTGGGTATAAAGGGGGGCGATCCCGGCTTTTTCCAGGAAAAGGCTCGCCTCTCTCATCTCCTTCACCCCCTCGCCTTTTTCCACCAGTTGGGTAGAATCTTCCGAGAAGCTCTCGATGCCCACCTCGATGCCTACGCAACCAGCTTCCTTCATGATGGGAAGAACATCCTTGTTGTTAATCACATGGGAAGCCCTGGACAGGCCGCACCAATGGATCTTCAATCCCTTTCGGAGAATTTCTTCGGAAATCCGGCGGATATGTTCTCCGCGCATCAAGAGGTTGTCGTCCCAAAAATGAAACTGGGTGATGCCGTGCTCCCGAACCACGGTTTCCATCTCTTCCACGATCTTCTCCGGCTTGCGCCACCGCACCTTGCGGTTCCACATCACAGGGGATGCGCAGAAGGTGCAGGTGTATGGGCATCCCCTGGAACCAATAAGGGGAACCCGCAAACCCCCGGTGACATGCATGGGAGGATCGTAAATGGTGAGATCCGGTATCAGATGAAAGGCCGGGAAGGGGATGCGGTCCAGATCCTCCATGGGTGGCTTGGGTGGATTCACCTTCAGGCCTGAATCATCACGAAAGGCGATGCCCGGGAGTTTCAGAATGGCTTCCCTATCGGGAAAGAGGCCAATGATCTCCGAAAAGGTCTCCTCCCCTTCGTTCATCAGGGTAAGATGGCTATACTCCACGGTCTCCTCCGGACAAAGGGTAGGGTGAACCCCTCCGTGAACCAACAGGCTCTTCGTCTCCTCTAAAATAAATTTGCTCAGTTCAAAAACAGTGGCGGCCTGGCCTGTCCAGTAGCCCATACCGATGATGTCCCACGATTCGCGCGAGATAATTTCCTTCATCTCCCCCATGGAAAGGTCGTGGATCTGCCCATCCAGGATCCGTATGGCGGTGTTGGGATATTCTTTCAGAGCGTAACCTGCCAGATAAAGCAGGTTCATGGGAAGAATCTTTTTATGCCGATGGTTTCCCATGTCGAAGGGGGGGTGGATCAAAAGAACCTTGAGAGAGCGTCCGTTACCGGTTGGGGTGATAGCCTGCCCGAGGTCTTCGATTACTTCAGGGCGGATATTGCCGTTTTTAGGGCAATGGGCGTATCGTTGCTTGATAAAGGTGAGTAAATCCCGTTCCGTGTAGAGCTTGACGATCTCCACACCCGGCAAGTTCATTCCGGTAAGCTCGCTAAATATCTCCTCCTGAAAGCAGAAGGAGGAGATGACCACCTTCGTTGCCCCGGAATCGACTATACGTTCGGGAGAGATGACAGGATATCCGAGAAACCCCTCCGCCTGACTCCTTTCCGACCGGTCTGAAAATCCCAAAAATTTGGCATTTCCCCATTGGACTCTTTCCAGGACGCCCCTGGAGTGTTCTCCGGCCCCGTGCAAAAGGATTTTTTCTCCCTGCCAAAGGTAGATCTTTTCTTCCAGGCGTTGGATATAGTTTGCAAAGACGTCTTCTTTTTCAGGCATGCGGACTCTTTGGATTGGAGGAATATTGTATGCTGAGCATGGAACGTGAAAAAAAGGAAGGGTACTTTTGAAAAGAAAGGTTCGTAACTACTCAGGCTGACAGGTTCACGGTTAAAGGACCTATGCTCAAAGGAAGGGACCAGGTTCATCGCTTCCATTCTTCATAAACCCTTTAAACATATAAATTGTTAACGCTTTTAACCTTGAAGCTTAAACCCTTGAACGTTGAACCTGCTGAGTAATTTCCAACAAAGTTCATTAAAAAACGCCAAACTGTAATGGTTCTGTTCAGGCTCCTATCAGGGACTCTACCTTTTCTCCGTTAATGGCATTATGAGCGGAACCGGCCTGGGAGCTTTGGTTGCCAATAGTGGTGGCTATTTGGCTCGCCAGCGCTTGCGCCTCTGCCCCGGATATTTCCGATGGTTGGCTTGCCTCGGTTTTTTTAACGTCCACCGTATCCGTTGTGGCAATGGATGGAGCGGTTTGCCCGGTTTCTACATCCTTCGCGCCGGCCTTTTCCTGGGCCGAAGCTCCGTTTTGAGATTGCTTTTTTCCAAGTACTTGATTCAGATGTAAATCATTTTCTATTTTCATGCGTATCACCTCCTATTCTGGGTTATCGGCTTTTTTCGTGATTACTTTAGAAAAAAAACGAAAGAAATCCTTGGAAAACACCTTAGCATAGTCGGATGCCATGGGAAAACCTTTGGAGCGGAAGTTTGCCGTAATGAGTGCTATGTAGAAGATGGCGTATTCCATCCATCGAATCCATGGGATATCCCTGTGCTCGAAAAAAAAACTATACCCGGCAAGGGCCAGAAAACTGAATAGCAGCCAGGGGAGAGAAGGAAAGATGCAAAGAAAGGGGATGATGCATAACAGGTACCAAGTGTTGGCAACCGGCGAGAGGATAATCATAGTGCCGAAAAGGAAGAAAGAGGAATGAAGGAGTGACCGTGTCCCTCCGTCGTCTCTCTTCGCCAGGATAACAACAATTCCCGATAAAATAACACCGTGAAGAACCTTCGTCCACATTGTTGGGTTTTCCGCAAAAAGCGAAAAGACGGAATGGGTCAGAAAATAAAGTCCGGGATTGAAGACCCAATATTTGGCGTAGGTCTTTAGGCCATAGAACAGTTCGTGAAGATCGATCCCTATAAAAAAAGGTCCATAAAAGAGGGCCAGAACGCCAAAGAGAAAAAGAACTCCCTTTATTCCCACCCGCTTGAAATAAAAAGGAAGAAGGAGAAGAGGATAAAGTTTGGAAAGGATAGCCAAGGCATAGAAAAAGACCGCCATCAGATGCCGGTGACGAATCAACATGAGGATGGAAGCAAAAAGAAGGCAAGCTGCGAAAGGGTCCATGTGGCCGGAATTGGCGGTCTCCTTCAAAACGAGGGGATTCCAGGCATAGAGGAGAACCATGTTACGGTTCATTCCCAAATGCTTCAAAAGAAGGGAAATCAGGTAGATCAGCAAAAAATTAAAACCAACGATGAGGGTTTTCATGGCGATCACGCTGTCGGGAACGCACCAGTAGGCAAATGCAAAGAGAACCTGGGAAAAGGGAGGGTAGATGGTAGAGATGTGTTTGAAGTTGATGAAGGGCCAAATGGTGGTATCGCGCAGGGCAAGAAGTTCCTGGGAGCCTGGGGGATACTGATAGGGATTGATACCGTTCAGGAGCATCTTACCGTCCCAGATATACCTGTAGATATCATCTTCGAAGATGGGGTGGGAGGGTAGAAGAGTCAAGTGGAATAGTACCGACAACACCAGAATCGGAATGAAAAACTTTTCCTGGGGAGCGCGTTTAAGAAGAAAGGCGACGGCCACAAAGTAGAGGGCGAACTGGATTGAAAAGAGGCCCAGGAAGGGAAAAAGCCTGGAGTGGTAATCCGGGATAAGATAGAGGGCCAGGTAGAGAAGCTCGGTTGCCAAGCCCAGTAGAAGAAGGATCATTCTGGTTCAAATAAGGCACAAAAAAACAAAAAACTTTTTAACCACTAATTTCACTAATTACACTAATTTTTTAACCGGGCTATCTACTTGACTCAACCATGCACCACATCTTGTGGTTGGTGTTGAAAAAAAAACAAAAATTTATCTAAAATCTGTTTAATGCCCATGAAACTTATCCTAAAACACCATAGAATGGGATCTGGTTGG
>JAJDAS010000576.1 GCA_029261755.1 Nitrospinia bacterium | reverse complement strand
CCACATAGGTTGCCACATCATCCGACAAACGTGCGCATCCATAAGGTCTGATGCAACCGTGCCTTGGGCCGTAAACGTATCTTTTCCCTTTCTCACTGACCTTGGCCTCAATCTCTACTAAACTCTTTCCCTGGAACTCATTCCACATCCAATATCCGTCTTTCCTCTCAAAACTGACCTTGCCGTAGACATCTCCTGCAATCTTTTTCCATTGTAGGTCGAAGAGAGAATTTTTGATCCCTCGGATGTATTCATTCTGCAAATCCATATACTCTGTTTTCAGTTTTTCCAAATGGATCATGAACTCCTTCCGTTCAATTATTGAGCTTGTCTGGTCCATTTGCTTCTTCTGCTTCTTTTGCTGGAGGCTGTTACCCTTCATCTGTTCCCGTATTTCCTTAAGTTCGCTGCTCTGCAACGCCTTTGTTTGAAGGTCGTAGTTCAACTTATAATGTCTTAAGTGTGCGGCCTCATGGCGGAAAACGCGAAAGTGAAACCTTTCGTTGGCGCGAAACATCAGGAAGCCTCCGGGTAGGGCCTCGCCATCATTTTTTTCATTCCAGGCAAGAACCTTCTCGGCATAATCATCGCTTACGAACTCAATATATTTAATGGATGTTCTGGTTTCGGGGGTCAGGGTCTGCTGGTACTTCTCCAGTTTTTCCACGAGGATCTTGCGGATGGCCTGTTGATCCACATCACGAAAGACGATTTTGGGATCTGCCCATGCGAAGCTATGGAAGCATAAAACCAGGATTGTTGGAAGAATGAGAGAAGTTTTGAAACTATTTTTCATTTTTTAGTTTGGGTTGTTTCGTTCGACAGGTAATAGACTCACTCATTCCACCACTTTTGGACCATATTTGCAATAAGATTTAGACCTATCGACTCAATATCTCAGCCGCGATGAACTTAATTCTTCTTTTCCCAAAAGACTACACTGGCAACGGTGAGCGAGTCCGATTATGCGGACGCCGCTTCCGACATATTGTGGATGTGCATCAGGTTTCCGTGGGGCAAAACCTACGCGTGGGACTTGTAAACGGACAAATGGGCACCGGCTCGATAACTAATCTGAAAAAGGACATGCTGGAAATGGAGGTGGAGCTGAGCATCGAACCGCCATCCGCCTTGCCGGTGACTCTCATTCTGGCGTTGCCCCGCCCCAAGGTGCTAAAGCGGGTGCTCTTGTGTGCTACTTCCATGGGGGTGAAAAAGATCATCCTGCTCAATACCTGGCGGGTGGAAAAGAGCTTCTGGAAGAGTCCGGCCCTGCAAGAAGAAAAGATCCGGGAGGCCCTGGTCCTAGGCCTGGAGCAGGCGTGCGACACTATTTTTCCGGAGGTGATGCTGCGTCCCTTGTTCAAACCCTTTGTGGAAGACGAGTTGCCGGAATTAATCCAGGGGACTTTGCCTCTCATGGCCCATCCGGGAGGTTCCACACCTTTCCCCGGGAAAGTGGAGCAGGCCGTCACCCTAGCCATGGGCTCCGAAGGCGGATTCATCTCTTACGAGGTAGAGAAACTTCAGGAATGCGGCTTCCAGATGGTATCTCTTGGTGAGCGAATTCTCCGAGTGGAATCCGCCGTCCCCGCCCTTCTTTCCAGGTTGCTTTAGGAAGCTGTAAAGATAGTTTTTGGAAGTGCCTTTGAGCCTTTTTATAGTTTTATATTTCGCCAAATGTATTTAGAAAAATCATGATTTGGCTGATTATAATGAATGGATCGATTGTGATGAAAAAAATTATAGGCAGAGAAGAGGGCGGAAGCTGCGGGAAATAACGCTCTCCGGGGAGGTCGAGTTCGAAAAGCATCGGAAACCTTTTTAAAATGAAAATCACGAGGAGGGTTACCTCACAATGACCAGCCCCTTTTACCTCTCCAAAGCTAACAACGTCAACGATCTTTCCTTCGCCATGATTGTTTCTCTAATGACGGTTTCACAATGAAGCAGAAGGATTCAGCCTTGTTTTTTTGCACATAACCACCATTGTTTGCATTGACTTTTTGTATAAAGCAAGCGATGTTTGCCTTGATTATTATGAATTTTCTCTGTAGAATAGGCTTGATATTTTGAATATTTGCCTTTTCAGGAGATCGTTTTGAAGAGAAAAATCGATGGTGAACTGGTCCGTTGGATGGGGTCAAAAGAAAGGAAAGTCCTTCTCCTCCGGGGAACTCGCCAGGTTGGGAAGACCTATTCGGTGAGGAAGCTTGGGGAGAGGTTCGAGCATTTCCTGGAGGTTAATTTCGAGGAAGAAAAGGCCGTGAAGGCTTTTTTCGAGGCTTCTTTAAACCCGGGGCCGCTTTGTGAAAAACTCGCCGCATATTATGATGTCCCCATTATCCCTGGCAAAACCCTGGTCTTTTTAGATGAAATTCAGGCCTGTCCGGATGCCATCCGCGCCCTTCGTTTCTTCCATGAAAAAATGCCGGAACTTCATGTGGTGGGGGCTGGATCTCTCCTTGAGTTTGCCCTCTCCGAGATTCCATCCTTCGGCGTGG
>JAJDAS010000575.1 GCA_029261755.1 Nitrospinia bacterium | reverse complement strand
TTTATTCTCTCAATTGTTTCTATGCTGAAATGTTGGCCGCAAATATACATGCCGCCAATACTACCAGAATTTGAAGCCCGTGTCCAGAGCAAAAAATGTGGGACATTGTCAGATTCTCATGGGCTACTACAAACGAGCCGGGAAGCATTCCCGCCTCAACTTATTGAGAACTTACGGTCCGGACCCAATAGGACAACAATCTTTTACTGTGATAAATTCTGTTGTAGGCTTCGTACTTCGTAACGTTGTACATTAATAAGGTCTTCATGCAATCTGGCCTTTGCCAGGTCATAAGCTGTTTGCATACGTAGCCATGCATCTGCGGTGCTGCCAAAAGCCTTTTCAAGTCGAATAGCCATTTCAGTAGAAATCCCTGCTTGCCCATTTATTACACGGGAAAGAGTATGCCGAGCTACGCCAAGTACCCTAGCGCCTTCAGTTACCGAGAGGCCCAGTTCATCCAGACAGGCATCCTTGATGGAACGACCGGGGTGAGGTGGGTTTTTCATTGCCATGGCTTTATCCTTTCTAATGGTAATCAATCAAATTTACATCAAAAACATCTCCGTCTTCAATGCGAAAAATAATTCGCCAGTTACCGGACACTTTGACGCTCCAGTAATTTTTCCAATCACCTTTCAGTGCATGTAGACGATAGCCTGGTAAATCGAGATCTACAGGGGCCTTTGCTATATCCAGGCGGCCCAGTGTATTTTCTATACGTTCGATGCGTTCACTCGGCAGCCCTCTACGGTCACCATGTTCGTACAACCGCTTCAGCCCTTTATGCTTGAATGTTTGTATCATAATCAATTGTACCGTGTGTCGATACGGCGGTCAATCAAATACTTATTATCATATCTCGTGAGCTACCCGGTAGTAAAAAAAACCAGGTAATTACACAGGCTGAGTAGTTACAAAACCAATGCAAAAAAAACCGGAGACCGGCGGTTGCCGTTCTCCGGGGCTGGTACATTCCCAACTCAGACACTATCAGAAATCCTTGAAGTCACCATCGCTTTCCATGGGAATCACATCGCTGGGTTTCAGAACGGTGTGCTTCCTGGAAGGCCCGGCCGATCCCTTTCCCTTTTCATGGTGGAGCAGTTCATGGACCTTATTTTTCAGGCCCAATTGCTGGCCGGTTTTCAGAAGCATGGGTTCGCGGTGCTCAATCTGCCTCCTCGGTTGATGGCCGTTCCCATTCCCGTTTTGACTTCCAAGAATGTTCACCAGGACGTTTACCATATCGTTCAACTCCACGGCCTGGGCGGAAAGCTCCTCGCTGGCAGAAGCAGACTCCTCAGCGCTGGCGGCGTTGGACTGGGTGACCTTGTCCATCTGAGAGATGGCCACATTGATCTGGTCGATACCCTTGGCTTGTTCATCGCTGGCGCTGGATACCTGGCCTACTAGTTGAGTCACCTTCTGGATACCATCAATGATCTGTTTGAGAATTCCCGCAACTTCTTGTGAAACAGTGACGCCGTTGTCGGCGTTGGATTGAGAGTCTTCTATGAGTTGCGAGGTGTCTTTCGCTGCTGCGGCGCTGCGTTGAGCCAAATTCCGAACTTCCTCGGCCACTACGGCGAAACCTTTCCCCGCTTCACCAGCTCTTGCTGCTTCCACTGCCGCGTTCAAGGCCAGCAGATTGGTCTGGAAGGCAATCTCGTCGATGGTCTTGATGATCTTGGCTGTTTCATCCGAGGATTCTTTGATTTTGCCGATGGCGCCGGACATGCGGTCCATGGCGTCCTGGCTCTTCATGGTGGCGTCCCCCACTTCCTTGGCCTGAGCATTAGCCTGTTTGGCGTTTTCAGCATTTTGCCTGGTCATGGAGGTCATCTCCTCCAGCGATGACGAGGTCTCCTCCAGAGACGATGCCTGTTCGCTGGCCCCTTCCGCCATCTGCTGGCTGGACTGGGAAACCTGATTCGAGGCGGCGGTTACCTGCTCCGAACCGGCGGTCATCCCGTCGATGATATTGTTGATGGGCCCTGTGATGGATCTTGTTATGAGAAGCGCCACTCCTATAATAGCAGCAACGCCAATGAGCCCTACGATCCAGATCAACCACTTCAAGGTATTCACCGCTTCGAATGCCTCCGATTCATCGATCTCGGCGATCATAGCCCAGGTGGTATTCCCCACTTTCAAAGAGGTATAGGAGGATAGAACCGGATTGCCATTGTAATCGATGATTATTTTGCTGTCCGTCTTCCCAGCTAGGGCTTCTCTGGCTGCCTCTGTATCCACGCTTCCCAGGGATGGATTGGCGAAGGATGCTTTCACCGAATGGTTGTTGGGGTCGAGAAAGGAATCGGACCGCATGAGCTTGTCGCTCCCAACCAGATAGGTCTCTCCTGTCTTTCCCATACCTTCCCGTTGTTGCATGATACCGTTGATGGCGTCCAGGGAAAGTTGCAGGGCTACGATGACTTCCACCTCCCCATCACGTTTATCAACTACCGGTTGCGCAATGAAGGCTGCTGGTTCGTCGTTGCTGGGGGTGTAGGGAGCAAAATCAGCCAAGCCAAACTGCTGGGTACTGATGGTTTCTCTTATGAGTTTCCCCAGGTTGGAGCTGCTGTATTTGCCGCTTACCATGTTGGTTTGATAGTCGGCTTCCTTGGCTGCGGTGTAGAAGACATAGCCGTCCGCGCTAACCAGAAAGAGATCATAGTACCCGTACATATCCACGTACTTCTTGTAGAACTCCTCGCCCTTTTCGTCCACCGGAGAATAAGCCTCGGCCACATCGATCTCCGCTATGATGGCCCAGCTCAGGCCTTCCAGTTGGAGAGGCGCGAATACGGAAAGAACCGGATTGCCGTTGTAATCCAGGATTACATCGGAACCGCTATTCCCGGCAAGAGCTTCCTGGGTGGCTTCCGTGTCTACTCCATTCTTTTCTACAGTTCCGGCAAAGGATGCCTTGATGGAGTGGCCGGTGGGGTCCAGAAAGGAGTCGGAACGCATGAGTTTATCCGGCCCAACCAGATAGGTTTCCCCGGTTTTGCCCAGGCCATTGCGCTGTTGCATGATTTTGTTGATCTGATCGGTGGACAGTTGAACGGCCATGATCCCGATCATCTTACCGTTTTCATAAATGGGAGCGCCGGCGAAAGAGGCCGGTTCGTTGTTGCTTGGAGCGTAGGGCTCGAAATCGACGATGGCCTTCCCATTTTTCTCGATTACCTTATCAAGGAGTTTGTGCAAACCGCTTCCTTTATATGGTCCGTGGCGCATGTTGCTGCCAAGATCCTTCTCCTTAGCCGCCGTATACATGACATGCCCATGCGCGGTACAGACCATGAAAATGTCATAGAAGCCGCTGTCTTCCCAAAACTGGTTTATGGCTCCGCCATAGTTGTTATATAAGTCTTGGTATTCCGCTGTCTCCACATTGTAAGGACCAGTTGGTTGCACATCGGTGGCGACGTGATACTCCCGGAGTTTGGAAAAAAGAAAAGCAGCGTCTTTGCTTCTGGCAAACATCTCCATGTTCAGAAGGGCTTTATTGAGATAGTTCTCAATTTGGTCCTTTTTGATTTGTTGTACGGCCTCTAACTTAGCAAAGGCTTCAGTCCGCAAAGTCCCCACAGTTTCCATGAGGACGCCCATATCTCCCTGCCGTTCTCCAAAAAACTGCTCTATCTGGGCCTTTTTGATCTCCCGAACCCCTCCCAATTGGTTGAACGCCTGACTGGATAAGGCAGTGGACGCTTTATTCAAAGAGGTAACCCCGATGATGGCAAAGGGAATAACGCCCACGGCCAGGAAAGACACCAGGAGTTTTGTGCCCAGTTTCATATCTTTAAACACAGACATCACCTTCCTTTCTTAAACAGGTTCTATTGGTTTATGCCGGTTCCGGCAAAAAAAGTTACGCTGCCTCTTTCATTTCGCCTGCAACTGAGTCCATTTCCCTCTCACTGAGGACACGGTCGATGTCCAGCATGGTGAGGACCCTCTTGCCCACTTTCCCCATGCTCATGATGAAACTGGTATCTACCTTCGATCCAAAGCAAGGCGGTGGTTCTATCTGCCCCTCCTCGATGTCCAGCACCTCGGAAACCTCATCTACAATGATGCCCATGATCAACTCCCGCTGGGAGAACTCCAAGCCAACGACGATGATACTGGTTCTATCGGTGTCGTCTATGGCCTGCATGTTAAATTTCATGCGAAGGTTGACGATGGGGATGATTTTTCCACGTAAGTTGATAACACCTCGTACAAAAGCAGGCACCTTAGGGATGTGGGTCACATCTAACATCTGGATGATCTCTTGCACCTTGAGAATCTCCAGGCCGTATTCCTCGTCAGCTATTTTGAAGGTCAGGTACTTTCCAGCCTTGGTTTCCATAGTGGCTGCCGTTCCTGTTTCCTCTGAGTCCTTCATCTCTTCCGCCATATTTACTCACCTCCTTTAAATTCAAGATTTTACCGGTTTTTACGCAAATCTTATTTCCCGTTCCTCTTTTCCAGGCAAAGTTTTTTAAAATCCCGATCCCATAGTCACCGGGCTAACGGTTTATTAATCAACTAACAAACCTTTACATCTAATATATGTTTTTTTCCCGCTTTTTCCAGTGTTTCTTCTTCTTTTTCTTCGGCATGGCGAAAGCTTCCTTTGCGTTCTGTACGCGCCTGAGCCAATACATTACTGTCCATTTAAAAAAGGGGATGCTTAAAGCATATCGCCTTTCATCCGAACCTCATGAAATAGTAATATGGTCTATTGAATCATGTCCACTGGCTGGCTCCATAGTCCCGAAGGGCTGTGGAGCCACAATGTCCGGGCATGGTGGCTCCACAGGGCTACGCCACTATGGAGCCAGCGGGCATCGAAACCATTGTAAATATTCAAACAGCTAAATTGCTAGCCTCAATAAAACCATGAACGACCAATTCTTTGACCTCCTCACCGGCGCCTGGAAGACTCAACTGCTCATTGCCGCCACTGAAAACCATTCTCTCCCTCCGAGAATTCAACGCGCCCAGGATCAAGTTTACCCGAAGCAAGTCCACTCTCCCAATATGGTGAAGCAGATGAAGCGGATGATGGAGTACTGGAAGGAACTTCCGCTGAGAGGGCCTATTCCCAAGGGGTCCATGAAGGATTACCGGATTTACATGGAAGCACAGGAAGAGAAAGCTCAGACCTCGAAAGAAAGCTTTTTGAAACAGGTTGATTTTGACAAGGTTCAGCGTTTGCTGGATGTGGGAGGCGGCACAGCCCCATATCTGCGGGAAATCCAAAAACAGCACCCGCAAATCCATACCACCTACATGGATATCGAGGATGCGGCCATCATTGCCAAGGAGAAAGGGTTAAAGGGGAATGTTATTGCCGGAGATTTTCGGGAGTTGGACTGGGGCAAGGAATACGATCTGATTCTTCTTTCTCAAGTGATTCATATGTACGACGATGAATCCGTGGGAAAGCTTTTCGACAAAGCCAGCGAGGCGTTAACGGAAAAGGGTCGGCTGGTGGTTGTGGAACATTTTATCGATCCCGAAGACGACGCCTTCAATTTTCTCTTCGACATCAACATGTACCTGGGAACGGATGGCGGGAAGTGCAGGACCAGGGGCGAGGTGGCGGATCTGGCTTCACACAGGTTCACCCTGGAGCGGAAATTTCAGATTGACGAGAGGACGGGGGTGTTGGAGTTTCTGAGCTGTTCACAAATAACTTGATAGTATAGGAATTCCCATTTTTATGGCTCTAAAACCCGGAAAAAATTGAACGTCCAACACATATAAAAGGCCCTCTGGTCAAGGGGTAGAATATCCCTATAACGACAAAAAATCGCTTTGCGACCAGGCGAACGTTGTCCGCCTGCGGATTTTCGAACTTGGCCAAGATAAAAACTAAAAAACCTTTTCCCGA
>JAJDAS010000574.1 GCA_029261755.1 Nitrospinia bacterium | reverse complement strand
GGGGGGGGGGGGGGGGGAGACGGCCAAGCCCAAACCGTAGACCAATCCATATAAGGCTCTTATGAGCTTATTTGTGTGGGGTAAAATTTGGAATTTAGATTTACAGAGAGGAGAGCGGCAGCTAAAAAACAGCCGTCCAATTCGTCTATCCTGACGAATTGTGATCTCCGGCTTCCTTCAGTCGCACCAGTGCTGCTACAGCTACCCTGCGCCTGCATCTGGCTGGGTATGGACTTTGCCCAATACCTGTGTCAAAATATCGGACATCTTCAGCAAGTAGCCAGGCATTACCCGGCACACAACAAAAGGGTGAACTGGATGCGGAAAACAGTGGCGGCCTTCGGAAAGAAGGGTTAATGGTTTTCCAAAAAAGAAGTATCAGGAAATAAGGATGTTTTCGCAAAGAAAATCAGCACTGCGGCACCATCCTAAATAAAGATGGTATTTTAAATTGCATAAATATTGAAGGGATCACAATGAATCGTCAAGAATTGATGGATAAAATAAAAAAAATTATCGCTAAAGATTATCCTGCATCAAAGATCATTTTATTTGGTTCAAGATGTCGTGGTGATGACAATGTGTTTTCGGATTGGGATATTCTAGTCATAGTCAATAAAAATCTGGAAGAAAATGAAAAAATCGAAATTCACAATAGGTTTTATGAAATTGAATTAAAAACAGGTGAAATTTTAAATTCCATAATTCATACAACACGTGAATGGAACAGTCCACTAATGCAATCAACACCTTTTTTCAAAAATGTTCAAAAAGAGGGAATTTGTATATGACTTATCCAAAAGATGAGTTAATAAAATATCGATTAGAAAGAGCTAAAGAAGCTCTGGAAGAAGCAGAAGTGATGGCGAATATGGATCATTGGAAAACTTGTATAAACAGGCTCTACTATGCTTGTTTTTATGCAATAAATGCTTTACTCATAAAAAATGATCTTTCCTCTTCAAAGCATACTGGGGTTAGATCTCTTTTCAATAGGCAGTTCATTTTAACGGAAGATATACCAAAAGAGTATGGAAAACTATACAACCTCTTGTTTAAATATAGGGAACAAAGTGATTATGAAGATTTTTTTAGCATTGATGATTTTGTTGTCAAGGAGTGGTTGAAACAAGTAGAAAAATTTATTGCTATCATAAAAACAAAAATTCAGGCATAACAATCCTTTTATACTCTACCGCAATTGGTTTTCGGTATCTGAAAATTGACTAAACCAATTGCTAAGCATTAACTGCAACCAAAATTTGATTTTAAAAACCGAAAATCAAATTGGTTTTGGTATATTATTTTCTAATGGAGATCCTCATAAAAAGGCGGAACTCCAAACCTGCATGTGCCAAAAAAAAGGCTTTCCCGTCTATGGATTGTTTCGGATGAGAAGATCTTTAGAAGCTTTTCATTTTCCCTACCCCCCCATCCCAACAATCTTCACCCCCATCCCCACCATCAAAATGGCGGATAAATACCGTAAATAAGGCATAAATTCGCCCACCTCCGTTTTTAGTTTCCCTGATATCATGGAAATTCCGCCTCCCAACAAAATCAAGGGGGAGACGGCCAGGCCTAAGCCGTAGACCAATCCATAGCAGGCCCCCAAGGGGACGCTTCCATCTCTGGCCGCTAACAGGGTAAAGGCTACTACGGAGGGACACGGTATGAGGCTGGTGGATATTCCCAGCGCAAAAAAGGAAAGCTTTTTGCCGTGCTTCAGTCCTTTTCCGCAACACCTGCTACTGCTGATAAAAGGGAGAATGAGGCCAAGGAGTATGATGAAACCACCGGTGGTTTTTTGTAAGGTGGGAAGGTAAGAATCCGCCATCATCCCTCCCATCCAGGCGCCCATGGCTCCGAACACCATGTAGGTGAGAATCTTTCCAGAAAGAAAGTGGGAGGAGGCCCAAACGCCTTCGCGGAATCCGCTTCCCGTGTTGATGAGGTACGGCCCCAAGTAAGGGAGGCACGACACGCTACAGATGGTGGCTCCGTAAAACATGCCCAGTAAAAAAAGAGAAGCGGTCTCAGGCATTTAGGCCGCCACCTTTTCCGCATCATACGCTTCTTTCCCGATTAATGCGGCACCGCAAGCTGTGGTGATTTGCGGGGTATCGGGAACCACCACCTCTCTCATCATTTCTTCTTCCAATGCGGCCACCAGTCCCTTGTTCATGGCGGGTCCACCATCAAAGAAGATCACATCGTCGTGGCTGATCCTTTTAGCGAGGCGGCTCACCCTCTTCACGATGGAGTAATGTATCCCCGCCACTATCTCTTCCTTGGCATGCCCCTTTGCAAGAAGACTGATAATTTCCGACTCCGCGAAAACCGTACAGGTGCTGTTGATGGAAACCGGAACCTCTTTCGCTTTTAAATGGCAATCTCCCAACTCTTCCACTTTAATTTCCAGAATGCGGGCCACCATCTCCAGGAATCGTCCCGTTCCTGCGGCACAACGGTCATTCATGGAAAAGTTCTTCACGTTCCCGTGATCATCCAGAAGAATCACCTTGGTATCCTGCCCGCCGATATTAATGATGCTTTTCACCACCCCTTTGCTTTCCCCCATCTTGCGAGCCCCTATGGCGTTTGCCGTGATCTCGCTGATGGTCTCATCCGCTTCCTTAAATAGCTGCCTTCCGTAGCCTGTTGCCGTCACGTAAGCAACATCCTTTTGCGCGATATTCCAACTTTCCAGCAAGCCGTTAAAGGCGTTCACGGTGTTCTGATGAAAGGCACTGCCCGTGGGAGTAATCCTGTAAGCTATCATATTGTCCATCTCGTCCGTTAGTACTATTTTAATGGTGGTGGAACCGATGTCGATTCCTGCAAAATAGTTCATGATCTTGTCCTCCTTCTTTTTTGAGCTTTAATGGATTCTAAAAATGCGGATACCCTTGTGGAAAGCTGTCCCATGTCCTCCGGGCTATAATCCGTTTCTATATAAAGCATGGGAATGTCTTTATCCATAAACATATTGCTGATACTCCGGTTTTCAATCTCGTAAACATGGCAACCGGAAAAGGATTGGTAAATGACGCCGTCTACCTGGTATTTCTCCACCAATTCCAACAGTTTTCTCTTTCTGTCGTCATTTGGCGTGAATATGGGACAGGTGCAGGGCTTTAAATATCTCTCCGCCACTCCCGCCATCATGTCATGAAGATTGGATTCATCATAAGAAACGGCGTCGTGTAGGAGTCCGGTGGTGGAGCATGATTCGTCCGCTACGATGATTCCCCCGAGGCTTTCCAGGAGCAGGGGAAGTTTAAGGTTGGGAAAGACTGCTGGCGACCCGGTAAAAAGTATCCTCGGCGCGTGTTTGTTCCCCGCCGTAAAACCTTCATCTACTCTCTTTTCCAACTCGTCGTTCAGTTTTGCAACGGCTTCCGTCCATCGGTCCACATCATCGAAAAAGTAAGCGTTGGTGGCCAACAAGACGTCCTTCCCGAGAATTACCGGCGGGTTGATTTTTCTTAGGTTGTACAATCGTCTGAACTGCTCACGGGCCTTGCCGATCTTTGTGATGGCTTTTTTCATTCCCCGTCCCGTAATCTTACTACCCGTCACGAAAGTCAGGGCTTGAGCAAATTTTTTAACGGAATTTCGCCAATAGAAAGCGGATTCCTCGCTATGCTTGGTGGAGGGGAGTTCCAGTGTATGGATTTTATAATCCATTTCCTCAAGCATGCTGATGGCCTTTTTCTTCTGATCGCAGGTGGTGGGAACTACGATCATGGAAAGCCGCTTCTTTAACTCCTCGCTATTGATGTGCAACGCTCCCACCGTGGCCTTGGCCATGGAGCAGGAATTTAGGGGCATAAACTCGGAACCTATCTGGTCGTACGCATGTGCGCCGCTACAGAGCCGGTAACGTACTCCACCAGCCGCGACAATCAACTCATCCGGCACGTGGACGCAGGTAGTGCCGATCACTTTCCTCCCGTTCCATACGGATTCCCCATGGCAAAACACTTTTTCATAAAGAGAGTAAAAGTACTCCATGGAGGCGGGATTATCCGAAAATTCCTCCCGTATATTCATAAGGGTTTTATTCGATTCCATAGTTAGGTGTTTGGCGGTGGCTTTTCTCACCTTCTCCATTCTTTCAGTCTTCAATTTTGTCCCTCCTTTCCATCCTTTTGAAAAAGCCCTCTTCCGTGGACTTGTAAACACTGCCTTTTACCATAGTGACTTCCAGACAGCCTTCTTCCGGGCAGACAGCCACACAGTTAAAACACATGACACAATCGTCTTTCACAATATTCTTGCTGACCACGTCGTCAGCTATTTCTCTGATCCCCATATCGCATACGTTGTAGCAATTACCGCATCGGGTGCATTTGGAACCTTCCTTTTTCAATCCCAAAAAAGACGCCTTGGAAAAAACATAATGAAAAGCGCTCATGGGACAATAAAAACAGATGAACCGCTTCTTCACAAAGGCTCCCACCAGGAAGAGTCCGGTGATACCCATGCCCAGGGCCGTGAGCACCAACTTCGTTTTAGAACTGAGATCCACTGTCAGTTGACTAATGTCTCCGGTAAAGAGAGGAAGGAGGGTCCTGCCCGGACAGATCATACAAAAGGGAGTGCCGAACTCATGGGAGAGTTTGGGCGATCCGGCAACGGAATTGCTTATCCCCAATGGAATAAGAATGATGAGGGCCAATAAAATATACTTTATTTTTTTCAGACGCTGGAAGGCCTTTGGAGAATATTCACTGGACCTGATCTTCAGTTTTTGTCTCAGCTTCGTAATCCAGTCCTGCAAGGTCCCCAGCGGACAAGCCCACCCGCACCACGCCTTGTTGAAAAGGATGAAAAGCAGGAAAAAGGTGAGCAGACCTTTCAGGAATCCGAATCCCCGCCAGCTTATGATTTGATCAAATGAGATGGTGAGGCCGTGTTGGAGGGCCCAAAAGTAGCAGGTCCCTCCTCGTTTATCCCCGAACACGCATGCAAAGGTGGGCAGACTATTCCCCAGGTCGATGGCCAATACACCTCCGTAAACCAGCAAGATAAATAACGTGATCTGAGTGTAGAACCGGAAACGAGTTATTTCGGAGTTGTTTACGAATCGCTTCATTTGATCAATCAAAGGAAATCTCCTTATAGGGTCTTTTGCGCCTTTCTCTATACGCGTAAATTCCGATTCCCGGAATTACCATTCCCAGGAGACCAACCATCAAGCCGGATGAATAAGAGGAGTAGTCTTGCTTGGATGGG
>JAJDAS010000573.1 GCA_029261755.1 Nitrospinia bacterium | reverse complement strand
CGGAAGTAAATTTGACCAGAAGTTTGATAAGGTCTTTCATTCCTTTATTGTGCAAGCTGATCATGTGGAGCAAAAGCTTCGGCAGGAAATTAGCAAATCGTTGCGCAATTTCATGGTATCCCAAATTTTTCTTATTTTTTTATCCATCCTGGTATTTTTTTTCATGATCAGAGCAATTCGCAAGCACGAAATAATCGACGAGGAAAATTATCGAAAAATAGTTGCGTCCAATGAAGAGCTGGAACAGTTTGCCTACAGGACCTCCCATGACCTGACAGCGCCATTAACAACGACTTTGGGGTTTTGTAATCTAATAAAAAAAGATCTGAAGCATAATAAGCTTGATCGAATAGAATTACATACGGACAAGGCCATTAAATGCGTTACCAAATTGCAAAACCTGATAAAGGATATTCTGGATATTAGCAGGGCCTCATTAAGAGACAATCCTGTTTCAGAGATTAATTTTCAAAAAATTATTGTAGATACAAAAGAAAAGCTCACCTCGCTAATCGAAGAAAACAATGTGAGTATCAAGACGGAGTTTAATCATCAAAAACCATTTTATTCACAGGAAGTCAGGTTAACCCAGATCATTGAAAATTTGATATCTAACGGATGTAAATACTCCAACAAAGAGATAGAAAAACCTGAGGTGAAAGTAGCCACAAGAGATTCAGACCCGAAAACTATAGAAATTATTTTTTCCGATAATGGCATCGGTATACCTGAAGAGTCCCAAGGCAAATTATTTACCATGTTCTTCAGAGCCCACCAAAAACGATCCTTTGGAAGCGGCCTGGGTTTATACTTGACGAAAAAACATGTGGGTAAGTTGAATGGAAATATCGATTTCAAATCCAATGAAAGGGGCACCTCTTTTAATGTAGTACTGCCGAATGAAACTTTATGAAAGGAGAGCGCTATGAAAAAAATCAATTCAATTTTTGTGGTTGACGATGATGAGGACGATCGCTTTCTTGTTAGCGAAGTCATAGAACTATCGGAAATAAGCGACAAGGTTTTCGAGGCGGAAAACGGCAGAGAGGCATTAGAATTTTTGCAGGACTACGTGGAGAACAAAAGGAAATATTCGGAGAAGTTCCCCCCTATTCTTGTACTGCTGGATATTAATATGCCCATTATGAACGGCTTTGAGTTCTTAGAGGCTTATGGGGAAAGCTTTTCCGGCGACAATAGATATACGCCTATAATCATTTGCATGTTCTCTTCCTCTGATAGCAAGGAAGATATTGATAAGGCGTTTTCATTTCCCTATGTAAAAGATTATTTAACAAAACCTGTTACTGAAGAGAGTTTGATGGATTTGTATTCGAGGCATTTTGAGAAAAATCATTGAAAAATAAGATGAAAGCCGTCATCGTGCTGTTAATTATTCATATGGTCATCCCCTTATCATGGGCCTCGCCATCTGGAAAAACTCCTCTGAAACCAGAAGAAATCTTTGAACTGGGCCTTGAGGAGTTGATGGAGATTGAAATTTTTACTGAGCTTGCCACAAAGACAAAATTAGGTGTGGATCTCGCCCCCGGAATGGTAACGGTTCTAAAAGGCCCTGACCTTGAAAACCAAGGAATTAGGAAGGTGTGGGAGGCATTGGAACTAGTTCCCGGATTTGGATCCTCCATTGACAAAATTGGCCAAAGACAAACTCCGGTGAGAGGAATAGGGGGCTCCTTTGCTTCCGGCAAAATTAAAGTTCTTCTGAATAACGTCTCCATGAACAATGTCTTTAGTGCCCAGGCAAATCCCGTGCTGAATATGCCGGTAGAACAGGTGGAACGGATCGAGGTGATACGCGGACCTGGTTCGGCTATCCATGGGGAATTCGCTTATGCCGGAGTGGTGAACGTGGTCACTCGCAAAGAGGGGCAACGAATCCATGGCTCTTTTGGGAGTTATGAAACTTATGGGGGAGGAGGGGAGTTTTCCTGGAGTGACCCGAAGAAGGATCTCAAGGTAAGTATGAATTTGGCCGGTTGGAGATCCGATGGAGCCGATGTACTCACCGGACCTGACTACTATCATGAAACCGTCCTTGGCGCAGGCTCTCTCTCCAATGCACCAGGTAGGGCCAATGAAGACAAGGATTATCAATCCGGAATTTTTACCATGGATTACAATAATTTCTCCTTTTTGGCCCAGTATATAGAGGATGGTCACGGGGACCACTTTGGCTTTAATATGTTTTTAACCCCTCCCGACGATCGAATTATGAACCGAAACAAGGATTGGGCCTTGGAAGCACGGCAGACCCTGGACCTCTTCACCTCGTTAAAGGCTGATATCCGATTAAGTTGGCAGGAACATACGTATGAAGCCTATGATCTCATTTGGATCCCAGCGGGCAGTTTCGGTTACCAACATCCTGATGCTAGCATGAACAATTATTGGAAGGAAAGGCAACTTAAGGCCGGACTTGACCTTACCTGGGAGGGGTGGAACAAACACTCCATGCTTATGGGGTTCTCCATCGCCGGGATTAATGTCCTGGATGAAAAATGGGAGACAAATATAGACCTGGATACATATACGGTCCTTTCCAAAAAGCGGGTTTATCCCTGGATGAACAAAGACCAAAACAGAACCATCACGTCAGTGACTTTTCAGGATGAATACCGTATAACTGATTCGGCCATTATTACAGGCGGTTTTCGTTATGATCATTATGATGACGTTGGAGGAAGTCTTGCGCCCAGAATAGCTGCTGTCTATCGCTGGACCCCACAGCATATTTTTAAAGCCCAGTATTCCAGGGCATTTCGTCCACCCACTTTTTGGGAGATGTCTGATAGTGAATCTCTGGACCCCGAGACTGTTGAAACTTATGAATTGGGTTATATTCACAAGAGGGAGCGTACCGTAGGGAGAGTTACCATGTTTTATTCGAACTTGAAGGATCCGATTGCCCTTGACATCGGGTCCCCAACTTTTGGGTATATAAATCATCAAGACATCAAGCTCAGAGGCGTGGAGCTGGAACTAAAGCAACGTTTGGGATCCATGGTGAACCTGGATGCCAACCTTTCTTTCGTGGACACTGAAGGCCAGGAAACAGGGAAGGAAATTGAGGAATCCACCAATTGGCTTGCTAACGTGGGTTTAAGGTACGAACCTTTGGAAAACCTCGTGCTGACTACCCAATACCGTTATGTTGGGGAACGAAACCGGGCTCCAGGAGACTCCAGAAAAAAAATGGCCGCGTACCATACAGTGGACGTCACGGGCAACATCTTTAATCTGGGACTGAAAGGATTTACCCTCCGCGCGGGTGTTAAGAACCTCTTTGACGAAGATGTTCGCTATCCCGCCCCTTTACTGAATCCATTCGGGACCCCTTTTGCCAGCTATCCAGATGATTTTCCTCGTCCAGGACGGCGGTGGTGGATGCAGGTTTCTTATGAATTTTAATTATGAGAGATAAATTCTGGTAACTACTCAGCCACAAAGGCACCAAGGCACGAAGAGATGAAAGAACAAAAGGTAACTACCAGAGTTAGGTTTATTGGCTGAAAACCTCGTTATAAGGGCCCACACACGGGCCTACACAAACAAGGTTTTGACTTTTAGGCTTTGAGTCCCGCCAGGCAGCACCGATAAGGGCTAACCCCTTACAAGCAAAAGTAAATCAGTAACCGTTCACAGGCCCGGAGGGCCGAAAGCGTATAGCCGGGGGCGCTGCCCCATATGCGCTAACTTAAGAAGTTTTTAAATATAGCAAGATATGATATACTTTCCTTGTTATCAATGATGTCAAGGCAAAGGAGGTATTCATGTTAAAAGAAGATTGGAACCTTTTGGTAAAATTTT
>JAJDAS010000572.1 GCA_029261755.1 Nitrospinia bacterium | reverse complement strand
TGGCTATGTAAAGAAGCGCCCGCTATGCTAGCGTTCCACTCTTTACCGTTCACCGCAATATTTTTTGCGGTAACCTCGGCCTTGCCGGAGGCTTTTTTCTCATTTCCCTGGAGAGTGATTTTCAATCCCAGCTTTTCCAGTTTTGTGACCATGTCTTTCATGGAGAGGGAAAGAGCTTGACTGCCGGTTAACTTTGCATTCCATTTTAAGCCTTTCTTTTGGACACCCGCCTGGAAAACCCCTTTTAAATGATAAGGGGATATTTCTTGCAGTTCTGGAAGGAACTGAGAACACAGGGAGTTGTCCAACTGAAAAGAAAGATTTGCGTTGATCCCGGGATTTGTTAACGGTTCTGTTATTTTTCCCCATATATCGGAAAAGGTGACCGGGTAAGGGGAGAGAATTTTCAGAGGAGAGGCTTTGAACTTAAGCTGGTGGATATTTTTCCCGGACATTTTGACTCGAAGAGGAGATTTGATTTCAGCCTTATCCGAGGAAAACTTGGAAATTTCTGCGCCAAGCCGGATATCCTTTAAAAGAAATTCGGGAGAAACCCAAAAGTCCATAGTGGCTTTGCCTGACGTCCTGGTTTTCCCTTTCTCCGCATGAAAATCAGCCAGAGTCAAAGAAACCTTTGCTTTATCCGGTCTCCAGTTTTTTAAGGGAAGCTTGGTTGTGAATTTCCCGTTTCCTTGAATATCGGGTAGGGAGGAATCGACGTTTGAATCCCCCGGCAATTGAAAATGAAAGTTCTTCCCGAGAACCTGAAACTCACCATTTCCTGTTTTGAAGTCCAGATCGCCTTGCAGTACCACCTCTTTGTTGGAGATGAAATAATCGGGAGCAACATCCTTCGACAAGCTGAATCCCTTTTTTGCCACAACCAATTGGTGTGCGCTTAAGGAAAACTTCGCATTGCCCGGTTCCCAGGAATCCAAGGCAACAAGGGCATCCAAGTCGCCTGAGCCGGATAGTTCCGGCAGTAGAGACTGGTCCGTGGAGTTCCCCAAGGTCTTGAAGGTAAAGTTTTTGCCGAAAACCCGAACCTCTCCATTCCCTGTCTTGAAGTCCAGGTCGCCTTGTATAGACGCTTCTTTCCCGTCCATAAAAAGAGACAAGGGGGTTTTGCCCATTACCATTAAATTTCTTTTCGACACATCCAGCCCGCGTATCTTTGAAGAAAAATTCGCAGTCCCCGGCCCCCAGGAATCCAAGGCAACCATGACGTCCAAGTTGCCTGAGCCAGATAGTTCCGGCAGTGGGGAGTGGTCCGTGGAGTTCCCAAAGGCCTTGAAGGTAAAGTTCTTGCCGAAAACCCGAACCTCTCCATTTCCTGTCTTGAAGTTCAGGTCGCCTTGTATAGAAGCTTCTTCCCCGTCCAACAAAAGAGACAAGGAGGTTTTGTCCATTACCATTAAATTTCTTTTCGACACATCCAGCCCGCGTACCTTTGAAGAAAAATTCGCATTCCCCGGCTCCCAGGAATCCAAGGCAACCATGGCGTTCAAGTCGCCTGATCCGGATAGATTCGGCATGGGGAAGTGGCCCTTGAGAAACTCAAGGGAACTGAGCTGAAAATTGGAGGCGGATATGTTCAGCTCGCCGTTCCCTTTTTCCAGGTCCAAATGTCCACTCAATAAAATATGCTCATTCAGGGGGTACAGATGAAGGTTGATTCCGTGGCCATTTTCCACTTCGTTTTTTTTAACCACCCCTTCAAAGGGGACGCGGAGGGTTTGGCCCAAGGCATGGACCAGGAGGGTAGAGGAATCCAGATGGACTTCGGAGATATTGCCTAACCGAAAGAATTCATCATTATTGGAGACGGAGCCCGGAAGTTTTTTTCCTGAGAGCAGATCTTCTATTCCCGGGATGACGAGGCCCTTTTCATCGATACGGGCATTCACTTGCAAACCGGAAATTTTGACTTTATCGATCCTTTGTTGGCGCAGACCGTCGGGATCGTATTCGGCTGACAGAACAGCTATTTTGATATGAGGCTGATCAGGGTTGCCGAGGAAAATATTGCGGAGTTCGAGTTTGCGGTGGGATACGCTACTGACCTCCACTTGAGTGCCTTGTAGACCCAGTTTCGCTGTTTGGTTTTTGACCTGATCTTCTAAAATCCGGGGAGCAAGAATCAGGAGGAGGGCCAGGGAGAGGAGAACGGCGAGGATAAAGAAAGTGAGGGAAAGGAGCTTATTTTTGAGTTTCATTTAGATTCTTACGTAACGTTTCTAAGAGTTCATCTCTCATAATCTAACAATCTTTAAAATCAAAGACATGGAACCGCGAATTAACGCGAATGGTCGCGAATAAAGAAAGAACTAAAATATTTTTGCATTCATTCGCGTTAATTCGCGTCCATTCGCGGTTTCCTTTTTTTCTTAAAAACTTCCAATATATTTGGTTAGAACTTTCATTTAGCCAAAATCATATTGAACTGAACCCCTGGCTAAACCTGAAATATCTAAACATTTTACTATTTTCCATGTGGATTGTATATGCATATTTCATTTTTAGTAGAATGATAGATGCTTGAAAAATAGCACAATATCCGTGAGACTTTATGAAATCTTTAAATGCAAAAAAATTTTTGTAACTACTCAGGTGTTTAAGGGATTTGGAATTTTACTAAAATACCGTTTACAATAGATTCTTTCTATATAAACGGAGGTATTAGATATGAAGCCAACGACTTTGGCACGAAATGGGGTATCCATGGAATTAGCTGACTTGATTGCGCGTTTGGTCAA
>JAJDAS010000571.1 GCA_029261755.1 Nitrospinia bacterium | reverse complement strand
AGTCTTCTATTTGCTTATTTTTATTCATTTTTCCACTTTTTCCCACAACAAAAAATGCAAAACAAATTACCTTTTGTTTAATAGAGACACAAAAAAACTGTTTTTCTTACAATATAATTTTTTGATTTTTTCCAATATCCTGTTTTTCAGCACATAAACGTTATTGGCGCTAAGATCCATAATAGCGGCAATTTCGGAAATCGGTAGCTCTTTTTCAAAAAAAAGGCGCAAAAAAAGTTTTTCCCTGGGTTTGAGTTTTGTCCGGATTAACTCCTCAACCCTGTCATACCTTTCTTTCCTCTCCAAGTGGGCTTGGTAGTTTCCACTCTCACCGGGCAAAAGATGCATTGGTTTTTTTTGTTCATCAATCGTTACCAAAGAGGATTTTTTCATGACACAATTAAGGGTCATCCTTGTAGCAACAACACCCAGCCATGTGGAGAGTTTGGCCTTGTTACGTCCCTCGAACTGTTTCAGTTTTTTATAGTCATCTTCAAGAAGCGAAATCAGGATATGGTGGTATATATCCTGAGAATCCAGGTCATTTGGGGGTTGGGCACAGCTCTTTAGGACAGTTAAAATGGAGGAATATATTACAGAGGTGTATTTTTCGACAAACTTTTCCCAGGCGGAGGCATCTCCATTCAGGCAACGGGCGAGAAGATCCCGGTCGGTTTCACTCACTACTTTTTCCAGGTAAGTTCATAACAATTCGTACAAAGCGTACCATTCTAAAACAAAAAACTTTGTTTTGAAACGGTTGAACCGCCAAAATTTTAAAAGCAATTGCACAATTTGCGGGTGTTTCATTATAATACGGGGTATGAAACTGAAAAATATTGGCAGATATGAAATTATTGGGGAACTTGGCCGAGGGGGAATGGGCGTGGTTCTCAAGGGGAAAGACCCTGCAATTGGCCGGGTGGTGGCCATTAAGATCCTTAAACTCTTGGGATCTAATTCAGAGGTTGATACTTCCTTTGTCGAGCGCTTTTACCAGGAAGCCCGAATTGTAGGCAAGCTAACCCACCCGAATATTACCATGATCCATGATGTGGGGGATGATCAAGGTAATCATTACATAGTGATGGAATATCTGGAAGGAGTAAACCTAGAACATTTCATAGCACACAATAAGAGTGGAAATCTTGAGGACAAAATCAGGATTTTAATACAAATAGCAAAAACCCTCCATTATGCCCACAGCATGAAAATAGTTCACCGGGACATCAAACCGGCAAATATTATGCTTATGAAAGATCTGCAGGTAAAAATAATGGATTTTGGGATCGGCAAAATGATGTGCTTGGAAGAATTCTCCCTGCAAACCCAGGCGGGACATGTCGTTGGCACTCCGGCTTATATGTCCCCGGAACAGCTTTGTGGGAAAGAAGTAGACGGCCAAACGGATATTTATTCAATGGGTGTTTTAGGGGTGGAGTTGCTTACGGGTGAAAAACTCTATAAAAAGAGTCCTCCGTATCAATTGGATGGAGAGCTTCCTGAAAGTTTATGCGCCATAATGCTGAAATCAGTTGAAAAAAATAAGGAAAAACGTTTTCTCACCGCCTGTGAATTTGCCGATGCCCTGGAAATTTACCTGGAAGAATCGGAAAAGAAAATAACGGGTAAGCAGACAGAACAAACGGCCCCGGGAAGGGACCTTGTCGCTTTTCTGAAAAAAAACTACCGGTTTTTTTGGGATTTTTCCGATGCTGATATTAGTAAGATTTTTAAAATTACCAAAAAAGAAGTCTACCGAAGAGGAGAGTTGGTTTTCAAAGAGGGTACCGTGGGAAGCAAGATGTATATTATCATCTCGGGAAGCGTTAAAGTTACAAAACTCATCAATAACCAAATAGCGGAGCTGAATACTCTTGGCCCCGGGGATTGTTTTGGAGAGATGAGCCTTATCGGCAACTCTATTCTTAGGTTCGCAACAGTTTCCGCCAAATCGGATTCCGTTCTGCTTGCCATTAACGAGGCCATTCTCCGTAATTCGGAACCTTGTCTTTGTGTCAAGCTTTACAAAAACCTCTCCGCAATTATGTGTGAAAAGTTGAAGAAAACTGACCTGAAAGTTAATACTTTAAACGCCGAACTGGAAAATTTACGTAAACAACAGGCGCCTTGAAGACTCCAAAGAAAACCAAAAATATGAAAAACCCGAGAAATTTATACTCAAAATCGTGGGACCACCACCAGTGGGTAAGCAAAAGATAAAAGTAGGCGATCTCGCAATCACAAAATAGATACTCTGCTTTCGGGCAAACTTTTATTTTTGATTTCAATCTTTACCGAAAAGATGCAAGGAATAAAAAGGTTTTTCTCCGCAGTCTCCTGCCTGCTTTAAATGATCGTTTTTCTTCATGCCCGGCATTGATAAACGCCTATTCATTCCATTGACATCTAATGCGTCTCCATGTTAAATTACGCCCATGGGACAAGCGATTGCATTCGACACACACGCTTACGTTAAAAAGCTACAATCCGTCGGTTTTACGGAGGAACAGGCTGAGGTCTTATCCTCCACCCAAGCCGAATTGATAGATGAAAGGCTAGCCACAAAGCGTGATTTAAAAGAGATTGAGTCTAAACTCGAAGCCAAAATAGTGGAGTCCAAACTGGAAACCATCAAATGGGTGGCCGGAATGCTCATTGGCCAGGCATTGCTCATTATCGGAGTTCTCAAGTTCTTCTAATTTAGCCCTCTTCTTACTTTCCTTCCAAATTTAAAGTTTATCCAGCCTCGTCTCTCTAATGCTTCAATCTTCTCCTGCTGGGCCTTCATAGCACCGATGGTATAGAGTCAGCAGTTCGTAGACATCCACTCCCTTCCCATCCCTGGAAAGCACGTCCTTGGGCATTTCCTCTGCATTGAATCCGAGCTTTGTTTCACCGTCCCCGCCAAATTCCTCTTTATATTTGTAAGTGTAAAATATTGATTTTTTTAGCCGCAAAGGGCGCGAAGATCACGAAGAA
>JAJDAS010000570.1 GCA_029261755.1 Nitrospinia bacterium | reverse complement strand
GGGTCATGAGATCGGCAAAGGTGGTGATCCATTCCATGGAGCCATCCGCGCCGGAATCTACATTTTCGTCATCCATAATAAGTTCCTGAAAACAAAAACTTTCTAACCACTAATCTGCACTAATTCTCACTAATTTAGTCGCAATATAAAAATAACACCTAAAGAAAAAGAGACAAAAAACAACCCCTAAAGATTTTTTTCACAAAGAGCAAAAGAGTTAAAGAGAAAAGCCAAAAAAGCTAAGGTTTATTTTCTTTTTCCCTCCTCTTTTCCTCTTTCACTCTTTGTGAAATCTGGTTTAGCCTTTTCTTTGCGACGGAGGAAGGAAGGTCATGAGCTTTTCTTTAAGGGCCAGACTGCCCAATCCTTTGGAAATGCCTCCCACCCCTGCTAAGACTATTTCCAGGATTTCTTTTTCGTTGGAGGTCCTTACTTCCAGCTTCTCGGCTATGGGTTTGAAAACAAAGAACGCCATCACCGCTCCGTAAAAAGTGGTAAGCAGAGCCACCGCCATGGCCGGACCTATCTGCTCCGGATCCTGAAGGTTTTTTAACATCTGGACCAGGCCGATGATGGTACCGATCATGCCCATGGCAGGCGCCACACCTGCCATGAATTTAAAAACCTTCTGGCCTGTCTTGTGCCTCTTCACCAACTGTTTTGTTCCTATCTCCATGGTGCGCACAATTTCGTCATGATCCATCCCGTCGGCCACCATACGGACGCCACGCGCAAGATGTTTATTCCCTATTTTTACTTTCTCCAGGGCCAGGATGCCGTCCTTTCTGGCCTTTTCCGCCAGCTTCATGATGAGTTTGATTATTTTTTCCGGAGAATCGGATTTGTCGATGAAGGCGTTGAGGGCCACCCTGAAGGAACCAAGCACCACGGAAATACTCTGTGTTATTAGGGTGGTCATCACGGTGCCCCCAATAACTATCATGAGCCCGGGAATATTAAAGAAAGATAGAAAATCTCCGCCAAGAGAGATGGCGCCGATGATCAGTGAAAAACCGCCTATGATGCCAATGATTGTTCCAAAATCCATCTTTTATATGCTCCTATAGCAGGTTTAACTGCTTATTCAATGAAACAGTTACGCTAACTTTTATGCCTCTCGTTCCCAGGCAGAGCCTGGGAACGAGAGAGCTGGGACCGGAAGCTAAAATCCCAAAAAATTATTTCCACTAAATCTTTATCGTAACCGAATCCCCTAATGCCCCTTTTTTGTGAAACTGTAGAGCCTGGTCGATATTCTTTTCCGTGAGAACCGAATCCTTGCCCAATAACTTTGTCCCGTTTTTCAGGAAAATACCTGTGGCAAGCTCCATGCCCGGTTTTAGTTCATGCACCAGGACTTCCTTTGTCTCTTCGGCTTTATAGTCCTTATGTTCGTTCACAAACTTAAACAGTTCTTTTACCACGGCAGGGTCATAGGATGAGCCCGCATTTTCCTCTAAGCCATTCAACACTTTTCGGACATCTCCGCCCTGAACCCTGGCAACGCTGTTATGAAAGGTTCCCGCCACCCTTACAATCCTGGAGCCTATGGGGATCTTATCTCCTTCCAGTTTGTCCGGCGACCCGCTGCCGTCAAAATTTTCCTGGAGATGCCTCACTAATAAAGAAACCTCCTGTAAGCCGGGGTAGTTCTCCAGAATGGAAGCCCCTCTTATAGCATGGCTATTAATAATAACCTTTTCCCGTTCCGTGAGTTCAGAAATATTTTTTTTGAAGAGTTGAGGCGGCAATCCAACCTTTCCTATTTCTTGCAGAAAGGCCGTCATTTCAATATTCCGAACATCATCGGAGGGCAAACCAAGGCTCTTTGCAATGTGGACGGATATTTCAGCCACTTTCTCCGCATGTCCGCGGGAATCAAACAGGGTGGATTCTATTAACGTGGATAGAAGGGTAATGACACTATTGAGGTTTTCGGAGATGATGGAATTGAGTTTTATCTGCTCGTCGGTTCGATGTTTAAGCTCCAAATGATTTTTTACCCTAGCCTGGACAATGGGAGGGCTGAAAGGTTTGGTGATGTAATCCACAGCGCCTAACTGTAGGCCCTTTTTTTCATCCTCCAATTCCCCCTTTGCGGTTACAAATATGATGGGGATGTGCCGGGTCTTCTCTTGAGCCTTTAATCTTTGGCAGACCTCGTATCCATCCATGCCCGGCATCATGATATCGAGGAGGATCAGTTCCGGTGGATCGGATTCCACTGTTTCCAGTGCACTTTCCCCATCCATGGCTACGCTGACTTCGTATTCCGCCTCCAACGTATCAACCAGGATGTCGATGTTGGTTTCCGTGTCATCCACTACCAAGACTGTGGGTTTTGATTGATTGTCCATTGGGTTTCCTTCTGTTTTTGAAGTATTTCAGTATGACTCTGATTGTAAGCAATGTTACTGTAGCTCTTATATCGAATTATTTCAAATTTGTTGCATAATTTTACATGTTTTTTTTGGACAAAAACCAATTTTTCAATTTACCCAAATAGTGTTACTACCACCCAGATTTTTTAAAAATGGTTTCCATAACTGCCCCCGCCTCCTTAAACTTATACTTTCCAACGAGCCTGCCAAGTTCTTTGATTTCTTTTTCCAGATCACCCGACCAGGAGTGTTGGTTGATTTCTTCCAAAACCGGTTTGCAATTTTTTGGCTTTCTTTGTTGAATGTGAGGCTCCAGTTTTTTAAGCAACTCCTGAAGAAGCTCCGATTTTCCTTCGGTCTTGCCTGCCTCTGTTTTTTCATGACCTTCTGCCGGTGATTTTAAGTTTTCCAGAGATGAAATGGTACCCTCCAGGGCCATGGAAAAACTTTCCAGGAGCTGGTCCAGTTCGTCGGTTTGCCCATTCTTAATGCCCGCTTCCAAAGAACCCGCCACTTGTTGCAAATCATTGGCGCCGATGTTACCCGCCACCCCTTTGATGGTATGCGCAAGTCTTTCAGCCCCTTCACGATCACCGCTTTCCAGGGCTTTTTTGATTTCATGGGCTGATTGGGGGTAGTCACGTTTGAACTTTGTTAATATGTTCCTGTAAAGTTTTTTATTGCCTCCCACTCTGGCTATACCGGTTTCAATATCAATCCCAGCGAACTGGGGCAAGGCTTCTTCCTCACCCTTCTCCTGAACCTCCGCCTTAGCCTCTGCCTTCGCCTTGTTTTTCGGTTTTATCCATTTTGCTAAAGTGGGGAAGAGTTCGTTAGTGTCAATGGGTTTTGCCACATGATCATTCATCCCGGCCTCCAAACATTTCTCCCTATCTCCGGCCATGGCGTTGGCGGTCATTGCTATAATTGGGATGTTACGGGTTCCGGTTTTGCCCTTTCCGTCTTCTGTTTTCCTAATTTCCCTTGTGGCTTCGTAACCATCCATCACGGGCATTTGACAATCCATGAGAACGCCGTCGAATTCGGACTTTTCCAATTCCTCAAGGGCCTCTTTTCCGTGGTTGGCGATGGTGATGATGAGCCCCGCCTTTTCCAGAATTTCCTCTGCTACTTGCTGGTTGATTTCGTTGTCCTCCACCAATAAAACTCGCGCCCCATGTATTTTCTCAATAGCCGATTCATCCAGCTTATGTTTAATCAAGGTCTTGGTTTTCAGCCCGCTTTTTCCAAAAACCTCCATAATGGCGTTAAACAATTCGGATTTAGTCACGGGTTTGAGGAGAACTGCGTCCAGGGACGCCATATTTTCATCTTTTGCCACTTCTTCTCCACTGCGGGAAGTGGCCATGATAATGGCAGGGATTTTGGGAAGCGAGGTATGTTCCTTGATCCGTTTGGATGCCTCAATGCCGTCCATGCCAGGCATTCTCCAATCCATAAGCACCAAATCAAAGGGCTTTTCCTTTGGCGCCTTTTCCAATACTGTTAATGCACCTTCGCCGCAATCGGCTTCCGAAACCTCAAAAGAAAAGGATTCCAGCACCTTCCTAAAAAGGAGACTTGAGGTTTGGTTGTCGTCCACCACCAAAACCTTTAACCCACGCAGATCCGCTGGCGTAAGAATGTCTTCTTTTTCCTTGTCCGAAGAATAGGCAAATGAAGCGGTAAATATAAAATTACTCCCCTTGCCAAATTCGCTTTCCGCGCTAATTTTCCCGCCCATCATTTCCACTAACCGCTTACAAATGGTCAGGCCCAGGCCAGTGCCGCCATATTTACGGGTGGTGGAGGCGTCGGCTTGGGTAAAGGGCTGAAAAAGTTTAGTAACCTGTTCCCGGGACATTCCGATACCAGTATCTTTTACGGAAAACCGGAGGGTTACTTTGTCCATTTGTTTCTCCAGCATTTCAATGGAAACAAGAATTTCCCCTTTTTCGGTAAATTTAACGGAGTTGTTAGTGAGGTTTATGAGGATTTGACCCAACCGAAGTGGGTCGCCCAATAAGGAAAAGGGAATATTGGGATCCATTTCAAAAAGGAACTCAATTCCCTTGTCCTGGGTTTTAAAGGTAACAAGATTTGATAAATTTTTGAGAACGTCTTCCAAGTGGAATTCCACGGATTCCATATCCAGCTTACCTGCCTCTATTTTAGAGAAGTCGAGAATGTCGTTGATGATTCCAAGAAGAGCGTGAGAGGCGCCATGGACCTTTTGCAAATAGTCCGTTTGTTTGGGGGTTAAGTCGGTTTGTAAGCTAAGGTGAGTCATGCCGATGATGGCATTCATGGGGGTGCGAATTTCATGGCTCATGTTGGCAAGGAAGTCGCTTTTTGCGGCGTTGGCCTCTTCCGCGACCTTTGCTAGACGGTTCGCCTCCTCTTTGGCAAAATCGGCTTCCATGCGAA
>JAJDAS010000569.1 GCA_029261755.1 Nitrospinia bacterium | reverse complement strand
AAATGCGTGGCCTCGACGTTCAATTTCATTGTTGACCCAACGTTTCATTTCGCTTGATATACATTCCGAAGCTTCTACCTCTGCCTCATAATATCGAGACAATGTGTACGAAATTCCCACATCTAACAGCCCAGATGAAATCGCATATTTTGGATTTTCTCCACCCTCAAGCCGCACAAGTGGACGACTTATTAATGAAAGCTGCCGTCCGAACAGCCACGGGTAAATGTCTTTCTTATCAAATATCTTTTCTTCCATTTTTCCCCAGCTCTCACGCGGCCAAAGTTCAAAGCGCTTTAAAACGATTTTGGCGGCTTCAGCTGTTGTGAACTTACTTTTAGAAAAACAGGACATAATGTCTTCTTTTTGAGCTACAAAAACACATTTCTTTTTATTTATAGCAAGGTCTGCGAGGGCATCCCGAACACCACGAAGTGCGTCTATAGTTATACCGAATTCGGCTTTAAAGGCCGCTGAAAATGCATTAGGAAAAATTCCATCAACACTCGCAACCGGTTTTGGTGACTCAAAATGCTTTTCGTAGATAGAGTCTTCATACTCAAGATTATTAGCACCAAACAACCTCCCTAATGGATCGACTATCTCATCTTGGAACTCTTCATGAAAAAAGATATTGCCGTTTGGCGCAATACGAATTTCCGGCTCCATGACATCTTTATGGATAGCGTCAGACAGTCCGCCCAAGTGGAACATAAAAAGAGCGTCAGACATCAAAGGAGTGAGATCAAGCGTCCCAACCAATTCTCCACCCTCAAGAGGGCACTCACAAACGGCCATCTCGATGATTATACGTAAAGCCAACTCCGCTGCGTTGCAGCGTGCGAGCTGTTGTACCGCAACTTCTTTGGCGGTTGCTTTGCTTTTGCGAAGCGCCAGTACAGCCCGGACCGTGTTTTCCCATCGTTGTTTGTCGGCTTCGACACCCTCAATGTGTCGAAGAGCCTTTTTTATTAAAAACTTTCGATCTAGTTTTTGGAATTTTGCACACATCCGTTTTGATATTGTTTCTACGACACTGTTCAAAAAAGGAACGCTTTCATTCTTCGATGTAAATTTACTTCCATCCGCAGGGTTCTGGACCAACCAACCAAGGCCAAGTTTAGACCGTGCTTCGTCGGCAGCATCAATGAATAGTTTTTTCGGATTGTCGTAATTTCTGATGTATTCCCGAAAATGAACAGCCTCAAAAAAATGGACGTAACGGGCATCTTCGTTGGGTACAATTTTTTTAAGCAGAGTATCAAGAGTGTTTTCCTCAGGTTTCCTGTCTGCTAGCATTGCCACACCCTCAGCAATTGCCCGAATAATGGTACGTTCAGCTATATTCTTAGGTTCCCTGAAACCACCGAAAAAAGGGTCGTGGAAATCAATACGGATAATTCCCTTTGCCTTGTCAGAAAAAACTGAAAGACATGAGCGAAGAGCATCTTCCTGACCTGTTTCAGCCTGCATCTGATGAGCTTTATTAAAATCGAGCACTATGAATATAATGGAATTGGCTTGTTTCTCATAGAATTGCTCAAGTACCGGAACAGCTAGCTCCTGCCAATTAAGTACGGCATCCCAAACCCTGTAAACTAAATCGGGTGAGAGATTCGTCTCTCGAAATTCAGCTGCAACCCACCAAAGAGACCGCTGGCCTACCCAAGCTCCAAGCAACTCACCATTTATTGCAGCATCAATATCTACATATCTTGGTTTATCAGCTTCACCTGAAAAAAGGCTGTCCGTTGCCTCTCGACTTACTCGGACGAATTTTCCATCAGAATAAGGTAGGGCGTGTACATCCAATCTCTGCCGAACCTTTTTTCGAATATCAGCGTGGCAGTCCGTTGGGATTGAAATTCTTTTGGGGGAGACACCAAATTCAATTTCGTGGGGAACAATGAAAAAATCTGATTTTTTCCACCAACCATATAAATTCAAAAAGCCGTTTGGATTATGAATGGATATACCATGCTTTGCTATAAACCTTTCAAGACTTACAAGTTTCCATAGTAAAAAAAATGATTCATTTGATTCCCAAGATAAAGTCGCAAGATCGGGCGCTGACACGAATTCAACCCACCAGTCTTGTGTCTCTTTCGGAGGTTGATAAACCTCAGATCGACCATATCCGCATCCCACCAGAATTGTCAAACCATGCTTGAAACCCTCTTCTTTACGGACTGCAGACCTGACATTTTCAATTCTCCGGTCAATCAGATCGCTAAGCTCCGAGATGTCTAAGTTAGGTGACAGGAAACCATGATTCTGGTAACTTTCGATTTTGTCAACCACAGCAATTACTTGTAAGTATCGACCCAAATCAATCTGTGTTATGAATTCAAAGAAAAACTTACCTGTGGCTTGAATTGACGCCAAGGGTATTTCCTTGGAAAATCTCGCACCCAAAAAAGGTGTTTCTTTGAAAAAACTATGATATTCCGAGGCCAGACAGTGGTCGAAACTTTTCTGGTAACCCCGATCAATCATCCATTCAAAGACATGCATTCTAATGGCAACGCTGATTGCGGTTGGTAATAAAACATACCACTTGTCTTCTTCGCACACTATTGGCTGACGGTGAAGCGCGGTCTCCTCAAAGTTTTGATCAGCTAACTTATATCGGGAGTCAAAGGGAAAAGTAAAGGGGGCTAAGTCGGAAGGAAGAATACCAAGATGTTCCAAATTTATAGGCGAGAAGGTGATTGAGCGACGAAGTGATTTAAGCTTCTCCCAAGAAGGAATCTTTATTGTTCCCTTAGCCTGTCCACCACCCATTAAATACCTATCAAGTCCTCGCCTGGCTGATATTTCTTCACTCAGTTTAAGGAGAGCATAAACCTCTCTTTTTAGCTGGCGGGCATTCGAGTCATCGGGCAGTGACTGAATCACATTCAGGATTCTTTGTAGAAAAAAAGCGCTGTTTTCCCAAATCCCTTCGAATATTCGCGTGTTACCTTCAAGCGTAGTTATATTTGAAACGAAAACATCCTCTACTGGGTCTTCCAGATGGGCGAACATTGTGGAACCAAGTTCCTGGTTGAGCAGCAAATCGATTTTGGAGGATTTAAGTTTCTGTTTTCCTGTACTAAAAGCAATTAGAAGAAGAACCAATAGTTCTATGCGAATGGTATTGGCGTGCAAGTCAGGAATGGTCAGAAGGCCTGAAACAAGAGCTGCTGACCTAATGGAGTTGAATGGCTTTAGCTGATTTTTAAGATCAGGCCGTTCTTCGAGAGCGCTATTAATTTTGTGATTAAATTCGGTCAACGCTTTTTAATACCAAAGGTCAGTAAAGGGATATTAGTTGCATTCGGTATGTGGTTATTATGAACTACTAAGTAAATGAGCCAAACATCTTATATTGCTATCCATTAATTAAACTTATGATTGGCTTGTTTGTTGGGTATGGTAATATCCAACGATAAAATTCCGTCAATAGGAATGGTGGCTGCATTGTTAAACCAGAATTAATTTGTTTTCATTAATTCTGTGGGCAATTATACAAGAGTGCTCACTTTGATCCCGCCCCAGCCATATAATCCTCAATTTTCTTTTTACACAACCTTTTTACCAGTCCATGCAGTTTCTTGACCCTCTCACCCAGATACTCCAACTCTTTTTTCGATATCCGGTTAGACGGTTTATACCTGGCATCCACGTAAGCCTTTACCAAAAGCTTAAACATGCGTTCCTCGTTGGGTGTGGTTTTGGGGAAGATGGTGAGGAAGGTGGGTTTATGACAAGCGCAACGCTTGCCTAGGGTTGTAAGTTTATGGGTCTTGGGTTTGTATCCGGTGAAAACCAGCAAAATGGCAGTGTAGGCATGTTCCGTGGCCTGGTGGAGTTGGAAGGCGGCGTTATTATAAAAGCGGTCCTTGAAACCATTCACATATTGCTTATAAAACTCCTTAGCGCTTTTAATCCAGTACTTAAAGTCGTCTTCCGCAATCCGCGCCCTTTCCTGGGGGTTGAGTTTGCGCCTTCGGACGAGTTTGAAATTCTTTGAGTCGTAAAGGAGAATCCCTTCCTTCTTCACGTTGGAGAAAAGATTTAAAAAAATAAAAAACGCCTTACGCCGCTTGTGCTTTTTCTTTCCCCCGTACAAATTTAATTTCCAGCTCCGCCCCGCAGGCATGGGCGATTTTTTCCAGCAACGGCAAGGAATATCCACTGTAACCGGCGCTTTCATACCTGGAAACAGCGGATTTTGTGGAATGGATTTTTTGGGCTAATGCCTCTTGAGTTAGGTGAGCGGACTTCCTGAGCTTGGCAATTTTTTCCGAAACAAGCAGTTTGGAATACTCCTTTTCAAACTCTTCGCGGAATCTTTCATCTTTCATCAAAGTATCCATGTAGGTTGCGACTTTTTTATTTGCCAATGCCATAATATGTTCCCTCCAAAATTCTTTGCGTATAATTTTTTTTGAAATTAATTGCCCGTCTCAATTCCTTTTTGTCCACTTTTTGAGGTTTTTTTGCGTATCCATTCGCAATGATGATCTTTTTCCCGGAAAAAAGAAATTAAAGAACCTGAATCCGGCGGGTTTGAACTCATAAACCTTTTCTCTCCTGTCAACTATCCGAAATTTCTTTTCATCGTAAAGCGTCCCTTCGTCGGCAATCAATTTTACAAAAGCCGCCAGTTTAACAAGTACTTTTTGTTGTTTTATTGATTCAAGCAGTTCTTTAGCTGGAATGTCTCCCTTTTCCGTGTAGTAAAATTCTATTTGAAATTTCCTACCCTGGTAAAATATGTATTCTTCGGATTTAATCTTCATTTACGAATCAAACGTTAGCATATATGCTAACAAGTTTCAAGGTTATTGATTTTCTCTTTAAATCCGCCACTCCACGTCTGGGGATTTATCGCGGATGATGTCCCGTATGAGCTTAAGCTCATTGCGTTTGTGGATGGGGAGGTGGGAGAAGGATTTTTGCATTATTATTTTGGGAAATTTCTACTTTGCGCTCTTTTGGGCGTCTTTGCGGTGAATAGTTGCAATAAATCAAGGGAAAAAAAAAGCCGAAAGCAAAAATGCTTTCGGCTTTTCTTTTTTAGGAGGAGAAATTCAATAATTTGCGAGGGCCGAGGGACCGCTCGCGTAAAATTTGTCTCTATGTTTAATCCTTTTGACTCAATTTCCTCCCAAAGGATTTAAAAAAAGCTCTCTTTGTACGGAATCGGATCCTTAACACCCGCCTCCCGGAAGCCCTTCAAGCGCAGGGCACAGCTATCGCAGACTCCGCATGCCGATGAATCCTCTTTATAACAAGACCAAGTCAGATCCAAAGGAGCCCGGAGTTCCATTCCCTTTAAAACGATCTCTTTCTTTTTCATCCCTATTAACGGGGTGCGGATTTTAATTTTCGTATCCGGTTTTGTCCCCACTTCGATGAGGTTGTTGAATGCCTGAAAATAGGCCGCGCGGCAGTCGGGGTATCCGGAACTATCTTCTTCCACAGCGCCTATGAAAATTTCCCCCGCCCGGAGGACCTCCGCCCAGGAGACGGCCATGGAGAGAATATGGGTATTCCTAAAAGGGACATAAGAGGAGGGAATCTCTTTGTTGTGAAGGTCGGCTCTGGCAACGGGGATGTTTGTGTCCGTTAAGCTGGAGCCCCCAATGAGTTTGAGAAAATTAAGTTCGAAAATTTGCCGATTTGCCACATGGTAGTGGTCCGCTATGGCATGGAACGCCTCAAGTTCGCGCGCTTCCGTCCGTTGACCATAGTTCACATGGAGAAAGGCCATTTCGGATTCTTGGGCGACCATGGCGGCGGTAACGCAGCTATCCATTCCGCCACTTACCAGTACTACGGAAAGTTTTTTGGACATGAGAGAAAGCCTCCATTTGCAGATATGGCAACCTTAGGAACCCAGGAGTAATGGAGTAATGGGAGAATTCTTCAACTGAACTTCCAATATTCCACCATTCCACCTTTCCAATATTCCAGTACTCCATCACTCCAGTACTCCAAGATCTCCTTGTGGCTACACCCCTCTTTTTTCATTGCCCCAAATGATTTTATGGAGTTGTAGCTGTAGCCTCACGTGAAGCCGGTCCCGAAGAATCCACTGGGCCAACTGTTTTGGGTCCAAATTCGGGAATGCGGGGGAAAAGAGAACTGGATATTTATCGGGAAGTTTGTATCGTTTTAAAATTCCCACGGCCCATTGGTAATCGGCTTCATTGGAAATGACGAACTTGATCTGGCTTTTACGGGGCAAAACCTTCAAATTATCCCAATGGGTTTCATGGGAAAATCCGCTGGAGGGACACTTGATATCCAAAATAGCCATCACCTCTTCCGGGATTCCGTGGATGGGCAGGGTGCAGTTGGTCTCCAGTAAAACCGTTTTTTTGTTTTTCACCAGTGCCTTGAGCAAATCCTGAATTCCCTCTGCCGCCATGGGTTCGCCTCCTGTCACTGCAACCAAAGGGCATTGGAACTCCTCGATTTTTGCCAGGATGGACTCTAATGTAAGCTCCGTTCCCTCTTCGTAAGCGTACCGAGTGTCGCAATAACTACAGCGCAGATTGCAGCCGGTAAGCCTGATGAATGAGCACGGCAGGCCAGCAAAGGTGGATTCCCCCTGAATGCTGTAAAATATCTCGTTGACGCGGATTACTGGATTCATTCAAAAAAAAAGGGGAGATCTAAATCTCCCCTGAAAGGTGGGTGAAAAGCTAATTGGATTCTGTTTAATTTCGTCAAGCTCTAATGGTCAATGCCCCCCGGAAGACTTTTGCTCTGCCTTGTCATCGGGAAAAAGCTGAAGGCCCTGGCTCTTCATCAATCCTTCGTCAACTGCATAAAAAAGGAGGCCAAATATAGCCACTCCTATTATAAATCCGGCCAAAGATTTCATTGTGCTCTCCTGTTATTTAATGATGAATTGGCGCAACGCCGTGGCTGGCAATTACAAGCCACCAAAAATAATAAAGGCATAGTATTGATACTGAAATAAATAGATAAGGTCCCCACTTCACCATTATTCCTCCTTAGATAGACGTGTTCAGTTGAAGCCAGTATTTTATATAAGGTGGATATGATTGTCAAACCAGAGGCGGAAAAGCTCAAACAGGATAGAGACGATCCAAAATGAAAATATTGATTATATTGATGCGAATCAAACCACATGGTATGATATTCGATCCTAAAGTGATATTTTTTTAGTTGTTTTGAGTTCATTATCTGTTACTTTGAAAGGAGGTGATTGAATGTTGAAAAACCTGGTTATTGGAATACTTTTTTTGGCAGTGTCGCTATTTTTTCATCTGCCATCCACGGAAGCTGGTGAGGCAAGTTACATTGGAACCGATGGTTGTAAGGAATGCCACAAGATAGAAACGGAGGAGTGGCAAAGCAGTAAACACGCCAAAGCTTTCAAGAGATTGCTGCCGCCGGAAGGCAAAAAACAGAAGAAGAAGAAAAAAAGGCTGGTGCGCACCCTCAACAAAAAACTCAAAAAAGATGAGCAGCTTGACCATACCAAGGATTACAGCAAGGACAAGAAATGTCTTCCTTGCCACACCGTTGGTTATGGAAAGAGCGGCGGCTTTGAGAGCGTGGAAAAGACACCTGGATTGATGGGCGTAGGTTGTGAAATGTGCCATGGACCTGGAAGCGAGTATGCCAAGCTCCATAAGGCAAAAGAACTTACTTTCACCAGAGCTGAGGCTAAGGCCGCTGGAGCAGTGTATGGCTCCGAGGATGAAAAGGTTTGTAAGAAATGTCACGTAAACCCGGACAGCCCCATGCGAGCTGAAGTTGATGAAAAGTACAAGTTCGATTACAAAGAGTTCCTTTCTTTAGACAAGACCTACCACAAACGCTATCCTCTCAAAGGAAAGCACTAGTCAATTGATTTAAATCAACCTGGGTGAAGTTTTTCACCCAGGTTGATATTTTTCTTTTCCCTGCCCTGATGTCCTCAAAATTTTGGAATGCCTTCCACCGTTTTTATAATATCGGCCTGGTTCTTGCCTTCTTCTTTATCGTCGTTCCTCTGTTTTATCCGGTTTTTTTTGCGGAAGAAGAGGTTTCTAAAGCCATTCAAAATAAGTACACTCCGACTCCTATCCAACCGGAAGAGGTTGGGGAACAGTTGACCGAAGAAAAAGAATATACCCTGGATGCTTCGGACCAGCAAAAGTTTGTTTATTTTGATTTTTCCCGTTCATCTGTTGTTGAAATTGAGGATGCTTCTTCCAAAGAATGGGATTTGGCTTTTAGAAGGGTTAAAATATTAACCAATAGCGGTTTCGGCAATTCGGCGGGCAAAGGCGGGGCGGCCTTGGTTGGCAAGGAGGATTTTAAAAAAATTACATCACTCCCGGAAACACTGGAATTCACAACTGACTATATCCCCCCCAAAAAGGCCCAACCGGAAAACAAAACCCTTGCCCATTGGTATGAATATGGTTTTATGAAACATCGGCTGAATCCTTCCCCACTGACTTACGCCATACGAACAGCAGACGGCAAATTCGCAAAAATTCAGATCATCAGCTATTATTGTGGTCCCAAAGCTGGTTGCTATACATTAAGGTATATCTACCAAGGTAATGGCAGCAAGAATTTTGTTGAGTGAAAATGGGAATGAACGCATATTTAACGTTGAACCTCCAGCCTTGAACACCATCGGTTGAATCATTTACATTAACTACATAAAAATAGAATTTACAAGGAAAAGGTTCAACAACTACAGAGGGAGAAATCTATGATTTTGTTGTCCAATGATGATGGTATTCAAGCGCCTGGTTTGTCAGCCTTATGTAAAGCTTTAAAAGAAATTGATGAGGTCATGGTGGTGGCTCCGGAAACGGAGATGAGCGCTGTGGGCCATGCGATTACTCTATCTGATCCGTTGAGAGTCAAAGAATTTATCAAGGACGGAGATTTTTTCGGCTATGCCATAAATGGTACGCCTGCTGACTGCGTAAAAATTGCCTTGAATGCTATCCTCGATAAGCAACCCGATATCATTGTCTCGGGAATCAACCAGGGCGCCAATGTGGGAACCAACCTTATCTATTCCGGGACTGTCTCTGCTGCAACGGAAGGGACCATACTGGGAATTCCCTCCATAGCCATATCTTTTGATAGCTTTCTCAATACCGATTTTTCCGTTGCAGCAGCCTTCGCGAAAAAGGTTGTGCTCCAGGTGAAGGAAAAAGGGCTACCCAAGGGAACGCTGCTCAATGTGAATGTCCCTGATGTTCCTGCAGACAAGATCGAGGGTGTGGAAATTGTACCTCAAGGAAAATCCAGGGTTATAGAAAAATTTGATAAGCGTATCGACCCGAGACAGCACACCTATTACTGGCAGACCGGGGAAATGGTAATGGTGGATGAAGATGAAGGGACGGACTGCTGGTCGGTTCACCATAACAGAATTTCCATAACCCCTGTTCAGTTTGATTTAACGGATTATAAGAACATTGCCAAAATTCAAGAGTGGGGATTGAACGCAGAGGGCTTGGCCAGAGATATTTAAAATTGAAATTTTTAAAGAGCTTTTGAACTTAAGCAAACAATTACAAATAATCCTCATAGAGCCAGCATTTTGTTTATTTGAAAGTCTAAAGGACCTAACCTAAACTTTCTCACATGATGATCCCATGAGTTATTTCTATAGATATAAAAATGCCGGTTTACTTCCCATAAGGGCGTTTTTCCAAATCGCTTTCGTTACGTTTCTCCTCCTTTCCTTACAAGGAATATCGTACGCCAAAGAGAAGAATGCTTTGAACCCCGATGACTTGTACAAGGATGCGCGCCATGCTTTCTATTCCTTGAAAGAGACAGGTGACCCCAAAAAGGACCGGAATAAATGGACCAAAGTGGGCGAGCTTTTTGTGAAGGTCTACGACCTGTTCCCGGACTCCCATCGCTCCGATGATGCCTTGTACACCTGCGCAAGAATTTATAAGACTCTTTATACAAAATACCAAATCGAAAAGGATCTGAAGCAGGTTCTTCATTTTTCCCGAAAAGTGACCAGAGAGTATCCTTCCAGCCGTCTGGCAGATGACGCCCAGTTTATGATTGCGACGATTTTTCTGGAAATCAAAAAAGACAAGCGAAAAGCCTTGGATGCCCTGGAAAAAATCCCAAACCTGTACCCCGGAGGAGATAAAGTCCAGGAAGCAAAAAGGCTCATCGCCTCTCTCCCCAAAAAAGCGCCCCAGGAATCTCCCCATGGGGGCAATCTGGTGAAAGTAAACTCCATACGGCATTGGTCCAACCCCTCTTATACCAGGGTTGTTATTGACATAGCCTCAAGTATTGAATTCAAGGAAAACCGGCTCCGTAACCCGGACAGGCTCTATGTTGACCTATACAATGCCCATATTTCCAAGGATTTGAGCAAAAACAATATAGCGGTAAATGACGTACTCTTAAAACAGGTTAGGGCAAGCCAATTTAAGCCCAATGTTGTGAGGGTGGTGTTCGATGTAGAAAATTTTGATCATTTCGAAATTTTTTCCTATGAAAATCCCTTTCGGATTGTCTTGGATATAAAAGGGGAACCTTCTACCCAAACGAAGAAAGCCGGTAGCTCCAAAGCTACCGCCTCAAGGCCTCATAAAGAGGAAAATGCTACGGCAAGGCTTTCCTCCGGTACAAAAATAGTAATTGATCCTGGTCATGGGGGGAAAGACAATGGAGCTACGGGATATCAGGGCATCAAGGAAAAAGATGTGGTGTTGGATATTGCTCTGCGGCTAAAAAAAATTTTGGTGAAGAACCTGGCATGTAAAGTAATCCTTACAAGGGAAAAAGATGTTTATCTGGAGCTGTTAGAGAGGACTGCCATTGCCAATACTTCCTATGGGGATATTTTTATCTCCATACACGGGAATGCCGCTCCTAGGAAAAACGCATACGGCATTGAAACCTACTTCCTAAGCAATGCCAAAAGTGAGAAGGCGTTGGAAACAGCCTCACGGGAAAACATGGTCACCACAAAGGACATGAGTGACGACCTTAAGTTTATTCTCTCCGATATGCTAGCCAATAGTAATATGCGGGAATCCAGCGAATTGGCAGGCGTCATCCAGAAAAATCTTGTGGGAGGACTCAAAACCTCTTACTCCAATATTAAGGACCTTGGCGCAAAAGGCGGACCTTTTTACGTGTTGCATGGCGCTAATATGCCTAGCGTATTGACGGAGGTAGGTTTTTTGAGCAATCCAATGGAGGCGAAACGAATTCGCCAGCATAAGTATAGGCAAAAAATCGCACTTTCCTTATATAACGGAATAAAAGGTTACCTTCAGGAAATGAAGCTGGCCAAGAGAGTGGAGTAATCGTTACCATGAAAAAACTTTGGGCGCCTTGGAGAATGGAGTATGTAAGTTCCGGAGAAAAACGGGATGAGTGCATCTTTTGCCTGGAGGACCTTGGGGAAGAAGATGAAAAGAGATATGTGGTGCACAGAACAAAGCATTGCTTTGTTCTGTTGAATATCTACCCTTACAACAACGGCCATATGATGATTGCGCCGTATAAGCATGTTTCCTGTTTGACAGGCCTTGATGACGAGGTATTGGCCGAGCTGTTTCAAACAGTGCGTTGCAGTGTTAAAGTTTTGAAAGAAACATACGGCCCGGAGGGGTTTAACACAGGGATTAATACGGGTTCTGCCGGAGGGGCGGGCTACGAAGAACATCTGCATGTTCATGTGGTCCCGCGCTGGAATGGTGACTGCAACTTCATGCCGGTTCTGGCGGATACCAAGGTACTCCCGGAGCACCTGTCTTCCACTTCCCAAAAACTCAAAAAGGCGTTTAGTGAAATGGAAGTTGGAACGTGAATCTCTTACTTATCAAAGATTTCCGGGTACAGCTTTTTTGCGCAGGGCGGACAAATGGAATGGGAAAACTCTACATCAATGTGGCTTTTTATATACGATTCCACACTGTTCCAGTAATTTTGGTCGTCACGAACCTTTTTGCAACTGGCGCATATGGGCAAAAGGCCTTGAAGTTGCATTATTTCGCTGATATCTTCCAGGATCAGGATCGAATAAACCTTGCCTTCAAATTTCAAAGGTGAGGTGGTTACCAGGATAGGTACTCCAATGGTTTTGCCTTCTTTCAAAACTTCCAACTTTGTTTTTTTTCGGGTTACCTTGCCGCCATGGATCGCCTCGTTCACCGAATTTCTGATGACACATTTTTGGCAGGCTTCGGCCCTCCCGCACCCCTCGGGCGTTTCGGTTGAATGAATGCAGTGCATCACATCCCCGCCTCTTTTTCTAAAAACGCCCTCTTTGATCAGGCCAAAAGTTTTGGAAGCCGCTAAATTCAGGTAAAGTATCTGAACGTCGGAATCGACGATAAAAATCGGAGAGGGGATGGCCTCGAATAGGTTTTTCAGGAAATCTTCTTTTTCAAAAGGCAAGGGTTCCAAAAATTGCTCCTTTTCTGAAGGCTTATCAGGTAGAGATGCTTAATAATTCAAACGGTTTCTAATGGGCACTTCCGAAAACTCACTTTTTTGAAGAAACCTACCACTAATTCCCCCTTTGTTAAGGGGGTTAGGGGGTTGTAGAGTGAGTTCTTGGAAGCGCCCTCAACAATCCTTCCACGATATTCTCACACCCGAATCGGTAAGGGTCATTAGCAGGGAGACCGGTTTCCGATTCGATCTTCCGGATTACCTGCCTTGCCTCTTCTTCATCGTTAATATTTCGCGTTATCACACCGATACCCACCACCCTGGATTCCTTAAAAAAACTCATGGTGAGTTCATGGAATTTGATCATCTTTTTCAGATCGGGTATCTTGTTGCCCCAGTCGTCGTATTCTCTGGTGGGGTCCAGGCAAAAGATCATGGCGTCCGGCATGGCGCCGTGGATGAGCCCAAGGGTAACCCCGGAATAGGCTGAATGAGTCAACGCTCCTTGGCCTTCCACGAAAATAAATTCATTCCCCATGTGATCTGATTTTTCGATCTCGGACTCCACAGCCCCGGCAATAAAATCGCTTACCACGGCGTCGGCGGGAACTCCGCAACCAGCCAGAAGGATTCCGGTCTGCCCGGTCCCTATAAAACCCGATGGAATATTTTTTCTTTGGAAGGCCTTGTAAATTTCGTAAATGGAGGAGAGCTTCCCGGAGTTGCAATCGGCGCCTACCGTAAGGATCACCTTGGCGCGAATCTCTTTCCATTTGTTCCGGGAAACATGCAGGTTTGGCGAAGGTTTCCTCAGGTCCCGGATTTCCACGCCGTGGGTTTCCGCTAAGGCAACCATTTCCGGCATCTCCGAAAAAAACTGGTGAAGGCCGGATACGATGTTCATCCCATTTCTCATTGCCTCGCGGACGGTCTCTAACAGGTGCTCATCCGGCACGCCCCCAATGGGGGCCGAGCCTACAAGCAGGGTATTTGCATCAAACGGTAACGCTTCTTTCAGACTTCCTACGATGGGAATGCCTTTTCCGACACCGATATAGTCTTCTATAGACTTACCCTGCTTGGTGCTGTCGATGACGGCTGCAACCTCTTCCGGGAAATAGCGCATGGCACAGTTCCCCGTTTTGGAGGAGTAAAGCCCCAGTTTTGCTTCGGCGTATATGATTATCCGTCGCTTCAAGATTGGCCCGAACCGCTTCTCAAAAAGGTTGGAACGTCGTATTGCGTTTCGTATTCTATTTTCGTATTGCCGCTTGCCTTTAAGTCAAACTGGTTATCGCCCACCTGCTTTTTTGCCCGGAGATAAGTTGGTTTATCGTAGGACTGAGGACCTTGATGTTCAGCAATGGGAAGGACGGATATGGATTTCATGTCTTTGTGGGCAACCTGGTCCGCCCTGGTTTTGAATCCGGTGGCAATGACCGTAACGTGAATGGAATCCCTCATTTCGGGGTCTATGACGGAACCAAAGATAATGTTTGCGTCCTCGTGGGTTTTTTCCTGAATGAAGAGCGTAGCTTCATTCACTTCGTGAAGGGTCATATCAGGTCCGCCCGTGACATTAATGAGCAATCCTTTGGCGCCTTCCACGCTGTTTTCTTCCAGAAGCGGACTGGAAATAGCTGCCGTTGCTGCATCCAGGGCTCTACTTTCTCCCTGGGAAATTCCGGTTCCCATCAAGGCCATGCCCATATCGCACATGATGGTCCTCACATCTGCAAAATCGAGATTGATGAGGCCGGGCTTTTGGATCAGATCGGAGATCCCTTTGGCCGCCTGGAAGCAAACGTTATCGGCCACTTTGAAGGCCTCTGAAAGAGGCTGTTTTCCCACAAACCCCAGGAGTTTCTGGTTTGGAATGACGATTAAGGTATCTACACACTCATTCAATTCCTCAATACCTTTCTTGGCCTGCTCAATTCTTCGTTTTCCTTCAAAGTCGAAGGGTTTTGTTACGATCCCGATGGTGAGGATGCCATGCTCTTTCGCGATCTTTCCTATTACTGGCGCTGCGCCGGTGCCTGTTCCGCCTCCCATTCCTGCGGTGATAAAGATCATATCCGCATCTTTGATGTACTCTTCAATTCTTTTCACATCCTCTATGGCCGCATTGTAGCCCACTTCAGGATTGCCTCCGGCACCCAAGCCCCTGGTAAGTTCGGATCCGATCTGGATTTTGTTGGGAACCCTGGAGCATTTCAGCACCTGAATGTCGGTGTTGGCTACAATAAACTCCACTCCTTCCAGTCCACCGGACATCATGGTGTTCACCGCGTTGCCTCCTCCTCCGCCCACCCCTACCACTTTCAGCTTAGCGGCATAATCTGTTTCAGCAAGTTCAATCATTTTCTTTCCCCTTCAAACAGGTTATTAAAAGAATTCCTCTACCCAGCCTTTCATCCTTCCAAAAATTTTGTTGAACATGTTTCTGCCGGAGAGGTCCGGGTGAGACTTATCTTTTTTCGACATTTGACTGAGTCCGTATAGCAAGAGTCCCACGCTGGTGGCATACATGGGTGAGTTGACCACATCCACCAAGCCTCCCACTCCCCTGGGATATCCCCGACGAACGGGCATTTGAAAGGTCCTTTCTGCGGCTTCCAACATTCCCTCCATAATGATGGTCCCACCCGTTATGACCAATCCCGAAGAGAGCGATTCCTCCAACCCGGTGGATTCGATCTCCCTTTTCAGGAGTTCGAAAAGCTCCGTCACCCTTGGCTCGATGATTTCAGAGAGGATTTGGCGGGACAAGATTCTCGGTTCTCGGCCGCCCACACTGGGGACCTCAATGGATTCCTTATCCGTTACCAGGTTGACCAACGCGCATCCATAATCCTTCTTGATCTTTTCCGCTTCGCTGTGCGGAGTCCTCAACCCGATGGCCACATCGTTGGTGAGGTGATCCCCTCCTATGGCCAGGACGGACGTATGCTTGATAGCATCCTGGGCGAAAAGAGCTATGTCCGATGTGCCTCCGCCCACATCCACCATGGCCACACCAAGCTCTCTTTCCTCGGAGGTGAGAACGGCTTTACTGGAGGCGAGAGGCTGGAGAACAATATCGTCCACCTGCAATCCGGCTTTGTTTACGCTTTTCACGATGTTCTGGGCCGAAGTCACTGCTCCGGTGACGATATGAACCTTGACCTCCAGCCTTACCCCATGCATTCCCAAGGGGGATTTAATCCCATCCTGGTCGTCCACAATGAACTCTTGGGGAAGGACGTGGATCACTTCTCTATCCATGGGGATTGCCAGGGCCTTGGCCGCATCGATAACGCGGTCGATATCTCCCTGGGTCACTTCCTTACTTTTAGCGGCGATGATCCCGTGGCTGTTGAACCCACGAATATGGCCTCCCGCGATTCCAACATAGACGGAATCGATCTCCATTCCCGCCATCATTTCCGCTTCTTCCACGGCGCATTTGATTGATTCGACAGTGGTTTCGATGTTCACCACCACTCCCTTCCTCAAGCCCCGTGAAGGATGTTGCCCGATTCCGATGATGTCTATTCCTCCTTCGTCGTTCACCTCGCCGATGATGCAACATATCTTGGTGGTCCCGATGTCCAGTCCCACAATAGGTGCAGATCTTGCCATGGTTTGTAACCCTCCTTTCCTCAAGTGCTTTTATTTTGATTTAAGTTTTTAGTTGTCTTCTACGAACTTCACCACTGCTTTGTTTCTATAAAACAGGTCTATGGATTTTATGGTTTTTCCTTCCATATTCGCATAATCGAAGATGGCTCCCAGCCTGGAAAGTCCGTTAGTAAGATGCTGAGTATCCACACGCACTTCCATTCTTCGGCCCTGGGTAATCATGGCCATCTCGTATCTATTGTCAATTCTAATCCCGGCTATGGGTTCCTGGAGAAGATTCGTTTTTTGGACAAATTTTAAGAGCTTCAATGCCGTCATGAATATCCCCGGAACCACCAGGCTTTCCTTACTTTCCTTGTCCGGTTTTTCAATGGACAGCCCGCCGATAATGGGAAGGCTCTTGTAGTTTTGTTTTTTCACCTCGCTGATGATAGAGCCTTTCATATCCACTAAGAATACCTTCCCATGGGCAAGAATTTTCGCAAAAGGTTTCCTCTCGGTAACGTCGATGATGAGACGATTAGGAAGTTCTCTGCGAACCGAAACCGTCTCCAGCCAAGAATTGGCCATGAGGTTTTTCGAGATTTCCTGAAGATCAAGCCGAAAGGTGTTATTGCCGGCCTGAACATTGAAATAGCTCTTCAGGTCCTCTTCCTTCAACGTCACCAATCCGGTCACCACAACCTCATCCACTGAGAAATAGTCCGTCTGAAAAACATAGGTATAAGCCTTGTTTCCGGCAAGCATGGACGCAAAGAGGAGCATGCTGATTCCTATGAATTTCAAGAGATCCGACACGAAGGAAAGGACCTTTTCGTAGAGTACGTGAAAGGAAATCGGTTTTCTTTTCGTCCGGTATCCCAGTTGAAAAGCCCGGACATCTCCTCTGGAAATTGCTGCAGCATTTGGTGCCATTTAGTTTACTGTCTCCAAAATAGTTTCCAATAAATCTCCAAACTCCATCCCGGCCTGTTTTGCGGCCATGGGCAAGAGGCTGGTTTCCGTCAATCCCGGTATGGTATTTACTTCCAGAACCGTGGGGTTGCCTTCACTATTTATGATCAAATCCACTCTCGAAAACCCCCGGCACCGCAAGGCGTTATGGGCATTCAATGCAATAGATTTACATAATTTCTGCTGCTCCAAAGCGAGAGGGGCCGGGACCAGGTAGTCCGTCTTCCCCTTGGTATATTTTGCTTCGTAATCATACAGTCCGCTTTTCGGCCTGATTTCCACGATGGGCAAGGTTGTTTCTCCAACCACGCCCACTGCCAAAAGCGCACCTTCAATAAAGTCCTCCACAACGATTTCTTCATCGTATTGAAAGGCCAGTTCCAGGGCTTCCTCCAACTCCTCTTCCAGCCTGACTATGGAAAGGCCGATGGTGGACCCTTGGGAAGCGGGCTTCACCACTACCGGAAGTTTGAGGTCTTTTTTGGTTTTTTCCAGGGCATTGGGATCTTTTTTAAAAATCGGTTTGAAGTCGGGGGTTGGGATATCATGGTTCTTGAACAATTGCTTGGAGATGGTTTTGTTCAAGGCAAGGGCATTGCCAAGGATTCCCGTTCCCGCGTATGGAACACCCATCCATTCCAGCAGACCTTGAATGGCGCCATCTTCGCCCATTGGACCGTGAAGAGCGATGAAGGCCACATCCAACTCCGACTCTTTCAGCTTTTCCCAGACATCCCTGCCCGCCACCACAGGTTTCACCTCATAGCCTTTCTCATTAAGGGCTTCCACAACCGCATTCCCCGTCTTCAAAGATATCTCTCTTTCCTCGGAAAACCCGCCCATAATCACTCCAATTTTTTTACCCTTCCATTTCATTTCGGCATCACTTTAATTTCGAGTTCCAGTTTCACTCCCGTCTTTTCCAAAACCAGATTTTTTGCTGTTTCCATCAACTGCAAAATATCCGATGCGGTGGCTTCCCCTCGATTGACAATAAAATTCGAATGTTTTTCGGAGATCTCTGCCCCACCAACCCTTTTTCCTTTTAGTCCAACGGATTCAATCAATTGTCCCGCTGAAGCTCCATCGGGATTTTTGAATATAGACCCCGCCGATGGAAAACTCAAAGGCTGCCTCTCTTTTCTCCATTGGAGATGGCTCCGCATTTTTTTTAAAATTTCCCTGCCGCTTTCCACCGGTAATCTCAAATTAGCGCTAAGGACAATTCCCTTATCCATCAGCGAAGAATGGCGGTAGCTAAACTCTATCTCCTTTTTTAAAAGGGTGCGCACATTTCCTTCAAAGTCCATGAATCGGACCGATTCCACCAGTGCCCCGATCTCCTGGCCACCGGCTCCTGCATTCATCAACAACGCTCCACCGAGGGTTCCGGGAATGCCGCACAAGCACTCCATTCCGGTGAGCCTGTTATTTAGTGCAAAGGAAGCAAAATTTGCCAGGGTCATCCCGGCCCCTGCTTGCACAATTTTGAATTCTTTTTCTCCTTCCAGTATGCTCTTTTTTTTAAAGGAACCGGCCAAAACAACAACGATTCCTTTGATCCCTTCGTCCCGGACCAGGAGGTTGGTTCCCCTTCCAATAATCCAAAACGGAAGGTTCTGCTTTCCGGCAAAACCAAGTGCATATCGTAGCTGGGCCGCATCGGTAACCCAGGCCATCAAGTCGGCCTTACCTCCAACCTTAAAAGAGGTGTGCAAGGCCATTGGTTCCTCTAACCTGATTTTTATTCCTTGCTCTTCCCACTCCTTCAGATTAGTTCCCTGGACATTCGGCAATCATCACTCCTTATTGCAGAAACCTTTATTTGGGCACAGCCAGGCTTGGAGGTGTCCTTTGTTCAATCGATGGCCTCCCTGGGCGATTTCCTATTTTTTGCCTCCAAGCTCTTCCACCATCATGGCAATTCGGGAAGCAGCGTCGAATTTAGCAAATTTTTTTGCCTCTTTACCTACTACCAACAGGGCCAAAGGATTTTCCATATAATACTGAATCTTTTCCGCTAAATTTTTTCCTAAAAATTCGTTTTGCAGGATCACCTCCGCCGCTTTCTCCTTTTCCAGCGACCTGGCGTTGACCTCCTGATGGTTGTCCGCTGCGGACGGAAGCGGAATCAATAAGGCCGCCTTCTCTGCCGCCGCTAGTTCGGAAAGGGTCATAGCTCCCGCACGGCAAACGATGATATCCGCCAATCGGAAAGCATCGAACATATCGAAAATAAAGGGCCTTACCTCCGCGTTGGCATCCATTTCCCTGTAGGCCTCCTCCACCCACAGATGGTCGGCCTCTCCGGTTTGATGAAGAATTCGGAAGTCTTTTCCGGTTTTCAGCAGCAGAGGCGTAGCCTCCAGCATGGCCTCATTGATGGCATGAGCTCCCTGGCTTCCTCCAAAAACCAAGACAGTAAACAGGCTGCTTTGCTCCACCTCTTTTAATTTTGTTTTGATCCCAAAAAATTCCTTGCGAACAGGGTTGCCCGTTATTTCCACCCGTTGCTTGGGAAAATTGTCAACGGTTTCAGGAAAGGTAACCGCGATCTTATCCACAAATTTCCCCAGAATCTTGTTGGTGACGCCTGGCAGCGCGTTTTGCTCATGGATCAAACAAGGGACCCTGAGAAGTTTGGCCACTGCCAGGACCGAACCTGTAATATAGGCGCCGGTACCAATGACCACGTCCGGGGAAAAGAGCATCACATTCCAGAGGGATTGGATGGACCCCACTGCAAGTTTCACGATGGACGCCGCCATCTCCGGCAGAGATTTTCTCTTTAGCCCACCCCCGGCGATGGTTTTAAACTCGAACTCTTCTCTTGTTAAGATATCCACACCGCACCCTCTTTTTGTGGTGAGAAACAGTATCTTGGTTCCCCAATCCCGATCCAACAGTTCTCTTGCGATGGCAATAGCCGGGTAAAGGTGGCCTCCTGTCCCGCCTGCAACAATCAAAATTTTCATTTCCCCTTCAAATACATTCGATTGGAAACATTTAATAAAATAGCAGCGCTCACCATGGAGACAATCATGGAGGACCCTCCGACGCTTATAAAAGGAAGCGGCAGGCCTTTGGTGGGGAGAACGCCCACCACGACTCCAATGTTGATCAAAGCCTGGACTCCGATAAGCAGAGAAAACCCCGTGGCAAGATGTCTGCCGTATAAGTCGTTGGTCTTTAACGCCACCCTAAGCCCCCTCCACACGAAAATTGTGAAACAGATGAGAACCAGTAAAACTCCTAAAAAACCTAGCTCCTCACCGATGACGGAAAAGACAAAATCAGTATGCGGCTCGGGCAGATAAAAGAGTTTTTGTTTTCCGTTTCCCAAGCCCAAGCCTGTGATGCCTCCGCGTCCAATGGCAAACCAGGATTGAATGATCTGGAAACCGGAATCGGTGGGATCTCCCCAGGGGTCTAAAAAAGCCAGGATTCTTCTTTTCCTATACGGCGTACTCAGAACGGCGTAAGTAACCAAGGGTAACGAAAAAAGCAGAGTGTAAAAAATATGTTTCATCCTAACGCCGGCCACATAATAAACCATGGAGGCCACCAAAGTGACAACGATGGCAGTCCCAAGGTCCGGTTGTATGGCAATCAACAAAGCCACCAACCCCAAAATGATTAGGTTCGGGAGATAGCCGAAAGTAAAATCATCCAGCTTATCCACTTTTCTTGAAAGGGTGTGGGCCATATAAAGGACCAGAGTGATCTTCACCAGTTCAGACGGTTGAAAAGAGAAGGGCCCGAACACCAGCCATCTTCTTGCCCCGCCCACCTCTTTGCTTAAGAAAGGGAAAAAAACAAGAATCAAAAGGATCAGCGAAACGGCGAAGAAGGGAAGAGTCACTTTCTTAAAATCTTCGTAATCAAAACTCATTATTGCCACCATTAGGAAGGTCCCCAGACCTATCCACATCAATTGGCGCTTCAAAAAGAAAAGGTGGTCACCGAATTTTTCCATGGCAATAATGGCGCTGGCGCTGTAACTCATAATCACTCCGATGCAAAGCAGGGCGAGAGTGGAAATGAGTATCCAGGGATCAAACCTTTTTTTGAATGTAAAACTTGTTTTCATTTCTATCTAATTTTTAGAGTACTCAAACTGAACAAAGCTAAAATGATGGCAACAATCCAGAATCGCACGATAACCTTAGGCTCCGCCCAACCTTTTTCTTCAAAATGATGATGTAGCGGAGCCATCCTGAACACCCTCTTTCCTCCCGATATTTTGAAGTAACCCACCTGGATAATCACCGACATGGCTTCAATGACGAAAACCCCTCCAATGAAAAAAAGCAAAAGCTCGTGTTTCACGATCACTGCCAAAGTTCCAAGGATGCCTCCCAAGGAGACAGATCCCACATCTCCCATGAATATCTGCGCAGGGTAAGTGTTGAACCAGAGAAAACCGAGGCAGGAGCCGATTACAGCGCCGCAAAATACCGTCAGTTCCCCGCCACCCTTGATGTTGTAAATCATGAGATAATTCGCAAATCTGTGGTGGCCGGAGATATAGGTGATCACCATCAGAGCAAAGGTGGCGATTATGATGGGGCCAATGGCCAGACCGTCCAACCCATCCGTGAGATTCACAGCATTGGATGTACCTACAATCACCAAAACGATAAAAACCAGATAGAACCAATCCAGGTCGGGCTTGAGATTTTTGAAGAAAGGAATTTCAAGGATAGTGCCAAACCCGGCTCTGTTGGAATCGAAATACATAATGTAAATTCCGACCAAAGACGCGATAATCACCTGAAGGACGAGCTTTTCCACGCCCTTCATACCGTTAGCCCTGATTTTCCTCATCTTCATGTAATCGTCCGCGAAACCGATGCCTCCAAACCCTATCGTTACAAACAGGAGCAATAAAATATATTCATTGGAAAAGTTTGCCCAGAGAAGGGTGGCGGTGAGGAGCGCTCCAAGGATCAAAAGGCCACCCATGGTGGGCGTCCCGGATTTTTGAAGATGGCTTTTGGGGCCGTCTTCTCTAATCTTCTCCCCGATTTCGAACTCCTTCATCATCCGAATAATTTTCGGTCCGGCAAAAAGGCAGAGCAACAAAGCCGTCAGACCCGCATAAGCAGCTCTGAAGGTGATATATTTGAAGATATTAAGAAAAGAAAATGTTTCGTGCAGAGGATACAAAAGGTGGTAAAGCATTTTTTTTCTTAATCTCCTATAATTTTTTCAACGATTCTTTCCATTCTCATTCCGCGTGATCCCTTCACTAACAGGCAGTCTCCCTTGCCCAACATGCCTTTTAAAAAAGAGGCGGCCTCAATAGGGTCCTTGAAATTTCTGACCCTGGCAGGGTCCAGCCCGTTTTCCAAAGCTGCTTTCCCGCATGATTCAGCCATGTCCCCAAAAGTCAGAAAATAATCAAAATTCTTTTGGGCAACCATCTCTCCCACTTGGTCATGGGCTGATTTTGAATGTTCGCCCAGCTCCAGCATATCGCCCGCCACAAAAATTCTTTTCCCTTCCACCGCTCTATCCGCCAGGATATTGATCGCAGCGCCCATGGAGGCAATGTTCGCGTTATAGGCGTCATTGATTACAACAAAGTCCTTCCATTTCAGGACTTGCATCCGCATGGGCAATGGCTCGTAGGATTCCAACCCTTCCGCAATCCCATCCTCATCTACACCATATCGATTAGCTAAAGCCGCAGCACAAAGAGCGTTGTAGACATTATGAATTCCAGGCGCCTTTATCCTGCAGCGATTTCTTTCCTTTCCTTCCACCGTTAAGGTAAATTCAGTCCAGGTATCTTTTGCAACAATATCTCTTGCCTGGTAGTCAGCTTCTTTTTTTAACCCAAAAGAAAACACCCTCCCCTTTGCACCATCTTTCAGGACGGAAAAAGTCGGGTCATCTTCATTTAAAATAACGGTGTCATCAGGCCCCAAAAAATCAACTAGTTCTTTCTTAGCCTCCAGCACCTTATCCATGGATCCTAGGGATTCCAGGTGAGCTTCTCCGATATTGGTGACAGCTCCATATTGAGGGAGAGCTATTTCGCAAAGCCGTTTGATCTCTCCCAAATGGTTCATTCCCATTTCCAGCACAGCAACGTCATGGTTGGGCTGCAACTCCAGCAAACTCAATGGCAAACCGTAATGATTATTTAAATTCCCTTTATTTTTTAATACCCGAAATTTTGTGGAAAGAATGGAAGCCGTTATTTCCTTGGTTGTGGATTTTCCATTGCTACCGGTAATGCCGATCACCTGGACGCCAAACTTTTTCCTTCGATGACAAGCTATTTGCTGCAGCGCCAATAGTGTGTTGTGCACTTTGATGATTGTAGGCTGCTCCTCAGTACTCCCGGCAAAACCTATGCTTTCATTTTCCCGTTCCGACAAAAGAATTCCCGAAGCTCCTTTTGCCAGCGCCTCTTTGATAAACAGGTGCCCATTTTTATTTTCACCTTTTATGGCAATAAAGAGACAACCTTGGTTGATCCTTCTTGAGTCGATGGAAATATTGGAAAACTTTCGATTTTCCTCTCCGGCAACTATTTTTCCTCCCACTGCCTTTTTAATGTCTTCTACGCTGAATAGTTCGTCCACATTTCTATAAGTTGTTCTGGGTTTGCATATCGTTAAAATAACGAGGAGAATTTTTAAAATTTTTAATGGCATTGGATATCTTTGTTATAAAGATATCGTTTTCTTCAAAAAACCACTTGTCTTTCTTCTCTGAAAAACCCTCCGAAAAATTTTCTTCCAAATCCGGGTTGGACCGGTTAACCCATATTACTTTTCCCTGCTTGGATGGAATGCTCAAGTAACGTGCCGATTGCCTGGCTATTTCGCGAAAAACCGGCGCGGCAACGGCGCCGCCCCAAAAGGTGGTTTTGGGTTCGTCTACCATAACCAAGATAGCAAGTTGCGGATCTTCCGCCGGGAAGTAACCAGCGAAAGATGCTACATACTTCGATTTTGAATAAGTTTTTTCTTTCTTATCAAATTTTTGAGCGGTCCCCGTTTTTCCAACTACGGAATAGCCATTGAGCCGTGCCTTTTTTCCGGTGCCTTTTTTTACCACTTTGCCTAACATGGCTGTCATCATACGACTGGTATCCCTGGAAATAACCCGGCGAACGATTTCCGGTTTGAACAGTTTTACAGGTTTTCCATTTTTGTAAATTCCTTTAACCACACGAGGTTTTAGAAGGAAACCTCCGTTTGCTATGGCCGACATAGCGGTAATCAGTTGAATAGGGGTCACGGAAATCTCCTGGCCCAGGGACACGGAGCTAAGCGAAAGCTTGCTCCAATTTTTTAAGTCCCGCAGCAGGCCGGTGGCCTCTCCTTCCAAATCCACTCCCGTTTTAGCGCCGAATCCGAATTTCGAGATGTAGTTGTGAAAGCGGCGTTTTTTCAGTTTTTCTCCGATCTTGATCGCGCCGATGTTGCTGGATTTTGCAAGGATATCCACCATGGTCAACCACTTGAATTTTTTTGAAGACGCCTCATGAATAGCTACATTTCCAACAATAAGTTCTCCGTTCTCACAATAAAATCTTGTGTTAGGACCTATTCCGTTCTCAATGGCGGTAGCTACAAGGAAGATTTTGAAGGTAGAACCCGGCTCATAGGCGTTGGAAACCACCTTGTTCCTCCAGTTCTCCTGACCATACTTGGCGAACTGGTTCGGATTGAAAGGAGGATAGTCCGCCATGGCCAGGATCTCTCCCGTATTGGGGTTCATTACAATCGCAACACCTTCCTTGGCTTTTGTCTCAAGTACTTTTTTACGTAGCTCTTTCTCGGCAATATGTTGTATTACTTCGTCAATGCTCAAAACGATATCGCATTGCTTCAAGTCATTTGATTTCTTTTCAATGGATCTCACCCTGCGGCCTTTGGCATCTTTTTCCACAATGAGCATCCTGCCGCCACCTCGAAGGTATTGGTTATAGGAATGTTCAACGCCGGAAAGTCCATAATTATCTGTCCCGGAAAAACCGATGAGCCTGGATGCCATTTCTCGTTTAGGATAGAATCTCTTGTATTCCTTTATAGAACCCAAGCCTTCCAAATCTATTGTGTTGAGTTTCGACGATTTTTCGGGGTTGGCCTGCCTTTTTATCCAGACAAAGCTTTTTTTGGCTTTGAGTTTTTTCGCTACGGACTTGTAATTTAAGCCCAGGGTTTCAGAAACGAGCTTGGCTATTTTGTCGTGCTCAGTGATCTCGGAAGGATGCGCGTAAATGGAGTCCACCTCAATATCCGCAGCCATTTCTCTCCCGTTCCTGTCGTAGATCATTCCCCTTCTCGGTTGAGAGTATACCGTGCGTGTATATTGCCTTTCCGATTTTTCCGTAATTTCTTTATGCTGTACTATTTGTAGTTTGTAGAGCTTGAAAAGGATCCCCACATTGGCCATCAATAACAGGGAAAGAATCAGTTTGATTCTTTTTCTTGATCTAACTTCAGGATCAATTTTTTTTTCTTTTTGCAGCATATTAAGTTCAAAGGTTCGATTCGGATTAACAAACTTTTTTGCCGGCATTTTTTTGGGAGAGTTGCTGCATTAAGGTCTGGTATCGGCTATTAGTCTTTTTTCCAGATCGTTTTTTTGAGCGGCATTTGAACTTGACCGGACAACCACTACCTGGGAATCGTCGGGAAAAACCATTTTGAGATCCTTTACTGCGATGCTTTCGACTTTTTCCAGAGACCTTAGACTGGCAACCTCTATCCTCATAAGGCGGTTGGTTTGTACTAACTTTTCATATTTTTTGCGAAGTTTACCCTTTTCGTAACCAAGCTTTACAATCTTGATATGCGGCCAAATATAGGCCAAGGCGGCCATGAGGAAAAATATTGCACAAATAGTGTATTTAGCGGCTTCTTTAAAACTGCTACCGCTCTTAAAAATGGTTTTTTTTTCTTTTAAATTAACCATGTTTCCCTATTTCCGGCTTTAATTTTGCGAAGATTGCGTAAGAAGCAATTTTTTTAGGATAGGGGGGCCCCTGGCCCGTCCAGGGGGGGGGACAGGCCAGGGGTTGTTGAACCGAAGAGACTCATTTAGATACAGGGAAGAAAGTCGAACTTGAAAATCTCTTCGGAGTGAAGGGCATAGAAAAAGCTAAAAAAAGTACCTCCCGAAAATTGTTTGTCGTTTGTAATTATTCAGGCTGTGGCAAAGGCTAAGTTTTTTCCACAACTCGTAACTTGGCGCTTCTCGACCGGGGATTTCTATTGATCTCCTCCGCTCCGGGTCCAATTGCTTTTCTGGTTACCCGCTTTAAAATCGGCTTCTTTCCACAAAAACAGTTCCCCACTTCCGGGGGACAGTTGCAAACATTTTCTCCACTCAGAAAAAACCGCTTGATGATTCTGTCTTCAAGGGAATGAAAGCTGATCACAGCTAACCTTCCGCCAGGATTTAACAATTCCACCATATGGGGAAGCGCTTCTTCCAGAATTGCCAACTCATCATTCACTACCATTCTTATGGCTTGAAAAGTTTTTGTGGCCGGATGAATTTTTCTTGTTTGGTATTTAGCTGGTATGGAGCATTTAACAATTTCCGCAAGCTGTTTTGTTGTCGAAATTGCTTGTTTTTCTCTCTCCCTAACTATTCTCGCGGAGATCAAGCCGGCCCACCTTCTTTCCTCCCCAAAATTTTTTATGATGGCCGCCAGTTCTTTTTTGGACAAATTATTGATCAAGTCAAAGGCGTTTTTTTCCTTGGACTGGTCCATCCTCATATCCAATGGTCCGTCCAATAAAAAGCTAAAACCCCTCTCCGCTGTAGCTAATTGCCGGGATGATACTCCCAGATCACATAAAATTCCATCAACTTTTTCAGGCTCGGTATCGGAACTGCCAAAATTTTTTATTTGGCTGAAATCGGCGTTTTTTATCGTGATCCTTTGTTGAAATCCGGCCAGTCTTTGGCTTGCTACCTGGACCGCCTCCATGTCTCGATCAAATGCCCACACTCGGCCATCCGGGTCACTTTTTCTTAGAATCGCCTCGGAATGTCCGCCATCTCCCAGGGTGCAGTCCATGTAACACCCACCGGGTTTCACCTTTAAAAAACTTAAAATTTCCTCCAGCATGACAGGCATGTGGAGGATTTCTTTAGTCATATTTCCGACAGTTTGTTTCCAAGCTCTTCAAACTGCTCTTCGTTTTCCGCCATGAACTGTTCCCATTTGGCTTTGTCCCAAATTTCGATCATTCTGGAGACCCCGGCTATAACCACTTCCTTGTTCAGGCTGGCCTGGTTTCGCAAGGATGGCGGCAGCAGAATGCGCCCGTGCTTCATAACACATTCGGAGGCTCTCGCGTAAAAAAGGCGGTAAAAATTCTGCACATCCTGCCGCAATGGGGGAAGCTCTCTCCATTTTTCCTCCAATACGGTCCACTCGGATTGTGGATAAACCACCAGACAATTTCTGCTCACTGAGAGGATCAGATTATTGCCATATTTCTCTTCCAAAATTTCCCTATACCGGGAGGGGATATTGATCCGTCCCTTTCCATCGATATTGGCCTGGTAATTTCCTAAGAACATCTTTCCTTCACACCCCCGAACACTTTTTGACATTTCCCGGCACTTTGAGGCACAATAATACACCAGCGCAATATGATTGTCAATGAAAAAGTTAAGAGATTTGAAGGAGTTTTTGCCGCTGAAATCGGCAAAGATGCATCCCCAAACCATTAAGGCATCCTTACTTCTTAATGCTTGGATATCGCTCTTGGGTTATGATAAGCTGAAAATCAAATTTAGGCCCTTACGCCTATTCACTCTTTTTTCCCCTTGACTAATGATTTCTTTCTTGAAAAAAAATCGGTTTTTTCTATTTGCTTTTCTCTTTTTGATAATACCTGCCCTGGTTTCCTGCGGATCGACAAAACGGCACAAAAGGCCTAAACATAAAATCCACAAGAAGAAAAGTACTGCCAGGGTGGAAAAATCTAAGTTGGCCGTCAAAGTAGGCGCCAGAACCGCCACCAAAGCCCTGCCAAAAAAACTTCAATATAATCTTAGCCATCCCTTTCCCTTCACGGAAAATGAACTGGCCACCATAGCGCAAACCATTGAATATGCCGCATTCGACAGGATGGGAATTTTCGAAAGCCCCAGGCCTGTTTTCCCTAAAAAATCCATCACCCTGTTAGCACGGGAATTGACCAAGGCCTTCCTGAAGGCAAAAAAGGATAATATGGTTTATTTTCAGGTGGTGGAAAAAGGTTTCAAAACGGCGGGGCATACACTCATATTGGGAAGGACCATGTACTGGAAATTTACCTGGATCGACGGCAAGTCCTATGAATTTGAGGAAGAAGATCAAGGCTCCTTTCCACAGACTTACCACCCTCCCCCCAATTGGAAATTGGTGGAAAAAAAGGGCCATAAAATTTATAAGGACCCTGGTCTTATCCTGAAAGAGCCAAAGCCGGATTTTCTGATGGTGGACTTGAGGTATTTCGAGGTTAGTGGACTGGCTACGGCCACTAAAAAGTACTCACGGGGGAAAACAATCTATATCCCCAATACGGGGAGAGTGGCCTTAAAGGGAAACGTTCTGGAAAGATACCGGGAGTTGAGAAAGCTGAAAAAGGAGCAAATTGTCACAGGCGCGGAATACGAGCGCAAGGCAAAAGCATTGATGGAAGAAAAAAGGTCCTTGACCATTCCCGAAGAAATAAAACTTCTAAATTACTTCAGAATGGATGGTTTAATGACGGAAGAAGAGTACGACAGCAAGAAGCAAAAACTTCTGGAAAAGCTTTAATTGCAAATGCTTAAGGTTCCAGGGTTCCAGGTCAGCGATTTTGAACAAAGGAGAAAAAAATGGAAGAAATAAAAATTGATGAAAAGATTGATCTCACAGCGGAAGTTTGCCCCATGACCTTCGTCAAAACCAAAATGAAGCTGGAGGAGATGGAATCCGGACAAAAATTAGAGGTTGTTTTACCGGCGGGAGAACCCATGAGAAGCGTTCCCATCAGCATCAAAGAGGAAGGACATAAAATCATCAAAGTTGATAAAGGAACCGATAATTTCCGCCTCATCGTCGAAAAAAGTTAGGGACGGGGAAATGCAGGTAGAAGGAGGCCTTTTGAACTATTATCCTCACAAGCCGTTGGTATAACAACCACTCCGCCCGAATATTTGCTAGCCCTCAATGCACTTCACACATACGGTACTTTCCGGCAGAATCATCAACCTTCCAAAAGGAATGGGTTCCTCGCACCGGACGCAAATTCCGAAATCAGGCTCCTCCAAATCCCTCAATGCCTTTTCCAATCTGCCAAGCTTGATCTTTGCCGAATTCAATGTAGCTTCGTTGATGCTTTTGGAATTGATTGCTTCCATTCTGGTGAGGCGGCCGATGGCGTTGTCCGGCGCAACGGGTTGGACGGTATTTTTTGCGAGACCGATGCTTTCTTTCAATCTCCCTATTTCACTTTGGATGAAATCCCGCAATTCTTTTTTTTCTTCTTCGGTCATTTTCTCAGGAGTCATAATGATTGAGCCATTGTGTCACTGAAACACTAAGGGGAATACTTTAGTAACTAATCTCTGTCTTAGGAAGGCAGGAAATGCAGGAAGGTTTTTTTCTGGTTTCCTGCATTCCTAAACTTTTTGGGTCTTCCGGCGTTTTTGTGGGTCTTTTTTCTGTTTTTAAGAGGGCTCACCAAAGGGAATATTTTTTTCCCTCTTCCTCCGCCCCCCCAGAATTGGGTGAGGGGGCGGCTCCAGAGGGAAAAAAACATTCCCCATCTTCCAAGCTTTTTCTGCCAATGTTTTAACGCAATAAGAATATAGAGAGCACCATTGCCGTGGTGATAAAATATGTTTTCGTCAAAAAACCATTTTATCAGCCAGGAGGCAATGATGCTCTTAATAGAAACAGTACTGAATAAATGCTATAAATTCAAGAGTTTTGTTTACAGGAATTCCCGTTTAGAGGAAGGAACGATAAGCTGGAAGATTGTTGTAGATATCTTACCCCGTAAAAATAGTCGTGGAAAATGCTCTAAATGCCAGCGTAAAGGAAGCGTTTACGATCATTTGGAAACTCGAAGATTTCTATTTGTTCCCTTATGGGGGTTTATGGTTGAACTTTCCTATACTCCCCGAAGGATTAATTGCAAAGGATGCGGTATAAAAGTGGAATGGATGCCCTGGACTGAAGGGAAAAGCCAGTTGACCAATGCTTTTAAGATATTTTTGTCCAGATGGGCTAAGCGGCTATCCTGGAAAGAGACCGGAAAAATATTTGGCGTTTCCTGGGATAGCGTCAGGCAGTCCGTCCAATATGTTGTTTCATATGGCCTTAAAAACCGTATGTTAGAGGGTATTAAAAGCATTGGAGTTGATGAGATACAGTATCGTTTAGGCCATAAATACTTAACATTGGTTTTTCAAATTGATGAGTATCACAAGAGGCTTCTTTGGATTGGAGAGGACAGGAAAGCAAAGACCTTGTTGCGCTTTTTTAGAATGCTTGGTAAAGCCCGTACTTTGGAAATTCAGGCAGTATGCAGCGACATGTGGAAACCTTATCTGAAAGTAATCCGCAAAAAAGCGACAAACGCCATTCATATCTTGGATAGATTCCATATAATGAAGTATTTCAATAAGGCCATTGATAAAACCAGGCGTGAAGAAACCCGAAAACTAAGAGAAGATGGTTATGAGGAAATATTAAAAAACTCAAGGTGGTCTCTATTAAAAAAAAAGAAAAACCTTAAAGAAAGCCAATTGGCAAAATTAAAAGACATAATGCAATACAACCTAAAAACGGTTAAATGCTATTTGCTTAGGGAATCATTTCAAAAATTCTGGGAGTATAAATCTTCTGCCTGGGCAAAACGATTTCTCAAACGATGGACGTTTGTTGCCATGCGTTCTAAAATTGAACCAATCAAAGATGTGGCAAAAATGTTGCGAAGGCATGAGCCCCTAATTTTGAACTGGTTCCTGATGAAAAACCGTTTATCCAACGGTATTGTTGAGGGTTTTAATAACAAAGCAAAACTCACTATGAGAAAATCCTATGGGTTTAAATCGTTTAAAATCGCTGAATTAGCTTTGTATCATGTGCTTGGGGATTTACCAGAGCCAGAATTAACCCACAAATTCACCTGACGAAGC
>JAJDAS010000568.1 GCA_029261755.1 Nitrospinia bacterium | reverse complement strand
GAAGATCGCGAAGATACACGAAGAAGTAAAAAAAGATTTTCCCTTCGTGTCCTTCGTGGACTTAGCGGCAAAAAAAAACCTTATTTTTTTGCCATCGCTTTTTTAGTCTTTTCCACCAACTTCTGGATTGCCTCGTCCTTGGGATATTCCTTGAGAATCTTCTCGAAATTGGGCAGAGCTTCCTTGTATTTCCCCAGCTCGAGCAGCGTCAACCCAAGATTATAGGCAAACTCAAAATTCGACGGATTCGCTTTGCTGACTTCTTCAAATTTTGGCAGGGCTTCTTCATATCTCTTCAACTCAAAAAGCGCCATGGCATAATTGAAATTTAATTCCATGTCATGGGGTTTTTCGACGGCAACCTTTTCAAAATATACCAACGCCTTTTCGTTTTCATTTTTATCCATGTAAACCAGGGCAATATTGTAGTTCGTCAGGAAATAGGGGAAAATCTCGTTGGATTTTTTAAACTCTTCAATGGCCTTATCGTATTCCTTGTACTTAGCGTGGGTTCGCCCCATATCAAAATGGTCTTTAGCGTCTTCCGGAAGCACGGTCACGGAGGCATGGCTTATGGCAAAAGAAACGGTGAAAGCTAAAACCACTAAAGAAGATAATAGTTTTTTCATGGTCGACATCCTTTCCTTTTTATTGTTTGAATTAAAAAAGATATTATATACCTAAATCAAGCCACTTTGAAACAAATATTACCCTCTGGTTGTGATTCTGACACTAAAAAGAACGGCGGGGGCCATCTCATCATTCTCTCTCCCTAAGTCACCCCGATTGGAATTCAATCCGCACGGCGGCGTCATATTCCACAACGTATCTCCGTCCTTTCAGGCTTTGGCGGTAGTTGATAAGAAGAGCGAGGGTGGCAGAATTGGGATCGAAGCGCACCGGTGTAATGGTCACGGGTTTTTCGGCAAAGGGCCGAAAGTCTTTTTTGCCGAGCTTGGCAACCACCCCGCCTTTTTCCACATCCACCAGGACAACCTTGCAAGTTCCGGTTTCTATCAGGAGCAAGGAGCGGCCGTCCCCGCTAAGGAATCCCATGTTGCTGAATCTGAAAAGTTCTCGCCTCTTGCCGGAAGGGGGATGGAACGCGCTCCATGTAAAATCGGCCCATGAGAGGAAGATGAACTCCTCCGAACCCGGTCGCCAGAACTCAAAATCAAGGGAATCCCCCTTAAGGGCGTTCAACTCCCGTCCATTTTTCAGATCAAAGACCGTGATCCGGCGGCGCAATCGTTGGTTTCCGTCCGCAACCTCGAAGACCATCCAGTTTTTTTTTGTGTTTAAGGGAGGGCCGCTAAAAAAGATTTCCCGGCCATGAAGAAATTTATTCAGCTTTTCCGCTTCGGGACCCTCCGTGCGAATCCGATAGAAGGGCGGACCAAAACGAAGCTCATCAAGGAATTCATAAAAAAAGATATGATCTCCGGCCTCGATCTCGAATTCGGAACGTGGGTCGGTTTTCTTGTTTTTACGGGAGCCGTGGCTCATCTCTCTATGGATCCACTTCCCTGCAGAACGAGGAAGAGCGGTAATATTCAAATGTGCTGATCTGCTAATGCGCTTTGACCGTTTTTCAGGTTTGCAATCCATTTATTCTTTCATAAAAAGAGACCACCCCTACCCTAGTAAACTTTCCAACTCCTCCCACCGTTGAAAAAGCTTGGCAAGTTCCTGTTCCAGGTTCTCCAGGCTCTCTTTAGCCTGGGCCACCTTGGCTCCCTCCCCTTTATAAAAGGCTGGGTCCGCCATCTGTTTATACAGAGCATCCTTATCCTCTTCCAACTTCTCGATACATCCGGGAATGATATTCAACTCTTTGCGCTCTTTCTGGCTGATTTTTCTGGGGCCGGTTGGTTTGGGTTTGGGCTTCTTTTCTTTCTTTTCCACTATCTTCTTCCCTGACTCCGGGGAAAGTTCCTTCTTCAGCTTTTCCCAGTCGTCATAATCACCCACCACCTCCCGCACTTTGCCGTTGCCCTCGAAAACCGCCAGACTGGTTACCACGTTATTTAAAAAAGTCCGGTCGTGGCTCACCAGAAACAGGGTACCGGAGTAATCCGCCAGAAGCTCTTCCAACAAGACCAGCGTCTCTTCGTCCAGATCGTTGGTGGGCTCGTCCAGGACCAGCACATTGGAAGGTTTGGTAAAGAGTTTCGCCAACAGCAATCGATTCCGCTCCCCTCCCGAAAGGCGTGTGATGGGGCATTGAGCACGGTCCGGTGTAAAAAGGAAGTCGCCAAGATAACCGATGATATGCCGGGATCTGCCGTTAACGGTGATGGTATCACTGTCGGAAACATTTTCGCGCACCGTTTTACTTTCGTCCAATTGGTCCCGGAGCTGGTCGAAATAGGCCGGCTCCAACCGAGTACCGTGCCTCACCTCACCCTGTGTGGGAGACAGTTTGCCCAGAAGGATGTTGAGCAAGGTGGTCTTTCCCGCGCCATTGGGTCCGATGATCCCGATCTTTTCGCCCCTGGCAACTTTTAGGGAGAAATCGCCGATCACCTCCTTTTCCCCATAACGATGTTGGATTCCCTTGGCTTCGATGACCAAGCGTCCGCTACGCTCCGCTTCCTGAATATCCATTCGGACCTTACCGATTCTTTGCCGTCGGTTCTGCCTGACCCGTCTCATCTCCTCAAGAGACCTCACCCGCCCCTCGTTGCGGGTCCGACGCGCCTTAATCCCTTGCCTTACCCAGACCTCTTCCCCCGCCAGTTTTTTATCGAATCGGTCCCATTGCGCTTCCTCCGCTTTTAACGCTGCATCGCGCCGTGTTAGGAAAGTATCGTAATCGCAGGCCCAGTCGAAGAGCTTTCCCCGGTCAAGTTCCACAATCCTGGTAGCTACCCTGCGTAAAAAGGACCGGTCGTGGGTGACAAAGACCACAGCGCCCGCGTAGTCGAGCAAAAACTCCTCTACCCACAAAATGGAGTCCATATCCAGGTGGTTCGTTGGTTCGTCCAAAAGGAGGAGGTTCGGAGAAGAAACGGCGGCCTGAGCCAATAGCACTCTCCTTTTCATTCCCGTGGAGAGGGTGGAGAAGTGGTCTTCGTCGTCGAGACCCATCCGTGAAATCATCTTTTCCACTTTTAGGGTTGCCTGCCATGCGCCTTCGGATTCCAGTTCATGCTGAAGTTGTGTCAATTCATCCAGAAAGGCTTCTCCCCCCTCCCCTTCCATCCGAATGCTCAACTTGTGATATTTTTCCAACAACTCCCCTACCCTGCCCAGTCCACCACAAATTACATGGTGAATGGAGCCTTCCATCTGCGTTGGAAGTTCCTGAGTCAAGAAAGCAGTGGACAAATCCTTTTGCCTGGAGACAGTCCCGCTGTCGGGTGCACCCTCTTCGGCCATAAGCCGTAAAAGGGATGATTTCCCGGCGCCGTTTCGACCCAGCAAACAAACCCTTTCGCCTGGCTCGACCTGAAAATCTACGCCGTCTAATATAGGTTGCCCGCCAAAGGCTAAGGTTATTTCTTTTAAGGCAATGAGAGCCATGAGGAATAGTTACAAGTGACGAGTGACAAGTGACAAGTGACAAGAAAAAACAAAGATAAAGAATTTTGGCCACAGATTAACACGGCAGGGCGGACCGCAAACAAAGGACAGAGGGACGAACACTTCGCGTTAACGAGGGACGTTGGACGAAAAAAAACAAAGAGTAAGTAGTAGGTCGTAGGCAGTAAATTGTGTAGCATGAACAAACTCGTTTATCCGTGGGATAGAATTCGTCACTCCCTAAGCTGTCCATTTCCAAAGCCAATATACTTGGTAGAGGTCAACTCATCCAGACCCATGGGGCCTCGGCAATGAAGCTTTTGGGTGCTTATGCCCATTTCGGCGCCCATCCCGTATTCTCCACCATCCGTGAAGCGCGTGGAGGCATTCACATAAACGGATGCGGCGTCCACCTCCCGAATAAATTTCCAAGATGTCTGATAGTTGTTGGTGACAATGGCCTCTGAAAGCATAGAACCGTAGGTGGTGATATGCTCTATGGCTTGATGTATGTCCGAAACAACTTTAACGGATATGATCATATCCAAATATTCCGTATCCCAGTCTTCCTCAACAGCGCTGTTGATTTCAGGACATATGTCCTTGGTAGTCTCACATCCACGGACTTCCACACCGGCGTCCTGGAATCTCTTCACCATATTCGGGAGGAACTCTGCGGCGACATCCCCGTGCACCAGCAGGGATTCCGTGGCGTTGCAAACGGAACAGCGCTGGGTCTTGGCGTTGAAGGTGATATCTTCCGCCATCTTCAGATCCGCGTCACTATCCACGTAGACGTGGCATAATCCCTTGTCGTGCTTGATCACCGGTATGCTGGAATTTTCCACCACCATCCTGATGAGTTGATGACCGCCCCTGGGGATGATGAGGTCGATATACTCATCCATCTTCAACATTTCATTCACCGCGTTTCTGTCCGTGATGTCAATCAACTGAAGAGCGTTTTCCGGAAAACCGCAAGCTTCCACCGCATCATTCAACACCTTGGCAATGGCGATATTGGAGTTAATGGATTCGGACCCACCTCGCAGGATCACGGCGTTTCCCGATTTGACACAGAGGGACGCCGTATCTACCGTAACGTTTGGCCTGGACTCATAAATAATGCCGATGACCCCAATGGGGGTGCGGAGTTTCCCGATCTGGAGGCCATTGGGAAGTCGTTTCATCTTCTCGATTTCACCAACGGGATCCGGGAGGTCGATGATCACTTTAACTCCATCCACCATTTTCTGAATCCCTTTTTCATCGACGCGGAGCCTTTCGATCATAGCAGAAGTCAGCCCTTTTTCTTTGGCCTTTTCAATGTCCTTTTGGTTTTCCGTTATGATGAAGTCTGCTTTTTCAACCAGCAAATCCGCCATCTTTTCTAATACTTTGTTTTTTTCTCCTGTGGAGATACTGGTCATCTTTCTTGCAGCCGCTTTCGCTTTTTCCGCAATTTTTTTGATTTTTTCCTTCATAATATTTCCTGGGATAAGAAGTAATAAATTAGTTATAAAAAAAAAATGGAACCGCGAATTACACTAATTGCACTAATTTATTAATCCGTGTCATTAGTGTAATTCGTGGTTTAGAAAGTTTTTTGCTTTTTTGTGTTTTGGTGGTAAAAAATTAAAATATCTTTTACGCCCTTTCCAACTCCACCAACTTTTCCATAAAAATTTGAACCTCCTCCTCCGTGTTGTAAAAATGCGGAGAGACCCTTAAGGCTCCATCTCTGGAAGCGCAGGCTATGCCTTCCTTCATTAAGAAACGTTGAATGGTGTCAGACGCCTTTTTCGATTCAAAGGAGACAATTCCCGACCGTTCCCCCTCCCCTCTGGGCGAACGAACCTTGTGTCCCTTTTCCAGAAGCTGGTTGATTATTATTTCCGTCTGATGAAGAACACGCTCTTCGATCCTGTCAATACCTATCTCGTGAAGAAGCTCCAGGGAAGCACCCAGGGCCATGATGCCCATGATATTCAAAGTCCCTTCTTCAAACCTTTGGGCATCCTTCCTCAAGGTAAAGTCGTAGTTGGAAAAGTCCGTGGCATTGACTACGCTGTTCCAGCCTACGAGTGGTATTTCAAGAAATTCCAGTTTCTCTAGGGAACAATAAAAGCAGCCCAAGCCTTCGGGCGCAACAAGCCATTTATGTCCATCGGCAGCCAGAAAGTCGATATTCCATTTCTTAACATCCATTGGGATGAGGCCAAGGCTCTGAATGGCATCCACACAAAAGAGAATTCCCCTTTCCTTGCAGATGGCGCCTATGGACTCCAGATCGTTTCGGAAGCCGGTGCCAAACTCAACGGAGCTGATGGTGAGCAACCTCGTGTTTTCATCCATTAAGCTTTCAAGCTCTTCCGGCAGCACCCTCCCCTCTTTGGGGGTAACATATCTTAATTCCACTCCGCGTTCCTGAAGGTTCACCCAGGGGTAGATATTGGATGGGAACTCCCCATAAACGGTGACGATGTTATCACCTTTGTTCCAACGTATTCCATTAGCTACGATGGAAAGGCCGTGGGAAGTGTTTTTTACAAAGGCGACTTCCCTTGGGTCGGAGCCGATGGTTTTCGCAAAGGATCGTCTAACTTCCTCAACACGCTTCATCCATTCCTCGTAGATGCAGGCTCCTTGGTTCGATGCCTCTTCTGTGTATTTTTGGATGGCGGAGACGGTTCGCGACGGTATGGGAGCCACTCCGGCATGATTGAAGTAGATCCAGTTCTTGGTAACGGGAAACTCTTGTCGTGCTTTTGACCAGATATCGTTCATGGTAAGTTTAGCGATT
>JAJDAS010000567.1 GCA_029261755.1 Nitrospinia bacterium | reverse complement strand
CGATAGTTAAGGCATCACCATTTGCAATGTCGGTCAGAGAGGAAGGTGTATGGCTGTGACACCTGAGCAGAAGGGGCTTGCAAAGCACAGGTTTGAAAGGTCCGAGACGACCCTTAATGAAGCAAAAGATGAACTTTCACGGAAAAATTACAGGTTAGCGGTTAACTGCGCATATTATTCGGTTTTTTATGCAATGAGGGCCTTTCTTGCAACGGTAGGAAAGGACTCCTCAAAACACTCCGGAGTTTTATCATTATTTAACCAGTGGTTTATCAAAACCAAAATAATACCGGAAATAAGCTTCAAGAAAATTCAAACTCTCATGGACCTCAGGCACGAGGGAGACTATCAGGATTTTGCGGTGATAAATATGGATGAGGCTGGGGGTGCAGTCGAAACGGCAGGAAAAATAGTTGTCCCTCTCCGAAAAGAATTATCAAAAATTTTGGCTCAAGAATAGAAAAATGTTCCTTTTTTTGGCTGGCCGTAAAGAAAATTCCAACATTGTAACCTTCAATTCGCAAAAAGAGTGAAGGTTATGAGTGCCATATTAGTCATGGTCGTATTTTTGGCCTAAATCTTCGTTACCCGCGCTATTTCTAACTTTCCCTAAACGTACCCCATTATTTTTCCACGAAATTGCCTAAATTACCCCATCTCGACCAAATCGAAAAAACATTCCATGAAGGCCAAAGGTTACTTAGCCTTGGCGGCCTGCATGGTTCTTCCCGTGCTTTTTATTTCCTGGAAATTCAAAAGAGGCTTGGCGTACCCGTTTGTGTTATTACTCCACACACGGATGTGGCAGAAACCATGGAGAGAGACCTCCAGTTTTTTGTCCAATGGCAAAGAGAGAAGAAAACTGCCCTCTCCTTTCCCAATTGGGAGATCCTCCCTTACGAACCGCTTTCCCCATTTCACGAAATTGTGGGGGAGAGGCTGGGAGCCCTGGATGCCCTGTCTTCAAGCGGTGTTGATTTCCTTATAACCACCGCTGCGGCCGTCCTTCAAAAGGTTGTGCACAAAAATATAATAAAGGAGTTTTCCTTTGAGCTTGGGGTAGGGGAGAGCATGGAAATGGAGCTGCTCCTGGACTGCTTGGTGGATAGTGGATACGAACAAGCCGATCTTGTGGATACTCGAGGTGGATTCTCTCTCCGGGGCAATATTTTGGATATCTTTCCCTCCAATTCCGCTTTGCCGGTGAGATTGGAGTTTTTTGGCGATGAGTTAGAATCCATACGCCGTTTCGATCCCGACTCCCAACGATCCGTTGGGAAACTGGAAAAAGTGCGCCTCCTTCCCACAAAAGAGTTGGTGCTGAACAAAAGTCTGCTGGAAAAAGGATGTTCTGAAATAGCGAGAGCGGATTCATCCTTAGGCAGTGGCAGGCAGATCTCGGAGGTTATAGAAAAATTCAGGAATGTATTTCCTTTTCCTTCCGCCGAAATGTATTCCCCCTATTTTTACCCTTTCATGCAAACCATTTTCGATTATCTGGATGCAAAAACACTGGTCATTCTTGAAGAACCGGAGCAACTGAAAGCCAAATGGCGTGAGCTTGAAAAAGATATCCAGAGTGGTTATTTGCAAGCGGAAATCAGGGGAGATATTCCGCCTTCCATCACCAGCAGGTATATCTCCATGCAAGAAACTCAGAGCCTGATCGATAAATTTCCAAGTATAGAAAACAGGCTACTTTCCACTGGATCGGACAAAGGAGAAAGGTCATTCCAGATCCAGGTGAAGAGTGTGCCAAGTTTCCAAAATCACTTCCATGGCTTCGTTGGGCAAGTCAATAGCTGGCGTGCCCAGGGATTCGAACATACTGTTGTCGCCCCAACCGGAGGTCAGATCCGAAGGATCAGAGAACTACTGGTAGAGAACGAAACAGACTGCGATGGGGTGGTTGGAAATGTTTCCACCGGCTTCATCCTGCCGGATTCCAAGATTGCCATTGTCGCCGAGCATGAAATTTTTGGGGCAACCCATCTTCATCGGGCCACTACGGGAGAGGTTCGGGGAAAGAGGGTTTTTAAAGGGTTCCAGGATTTGAAGCCGGGTGACCTTGTGGTACATCTCGATTATGGCCTGGGTGAGTTTATAGGTGTAAAGACCCTGGATGGATTGGATGCCAGCCCCGAATTTATGGAAATCCTGTACGCGGAGGATGAGAAGCTGTACTTGGCCATGGACCGCCTGGATCTGGTCCAAAAATATTTTGGAGGTGACAGAGACAATCTTCAACTGGATAAATTAGGAGGAGTGTCATGGAAAAAGACCAAGGAAAAGGCCAGGAAATCGGTCTTGGAGATGGCCCAGGATCTCTTGAAACTCTACGCCGAGAGAAAGGTGGTGGAAGGGCACCCTTATTCCCCCGACACCTTCATGCACAAGGAGTTCGATGACTCCTTTTTCTATACGGAAACACCGGATCAGCAAAAGGCCATAGAGGAGGTAAAGAAAGACCTGGAAAGCCCAAAACCCATGGACCGCTTAATATGTGGCGATGTAGGTTATGGAAAAACCGAAGTAGCCATGCGGGCTGCCTTTAAGGTGGTTACCGATGGGAAGCAGGTGGCTCTTTTGGCCCCCACTACCATTCTGACCCATCAGCATCTTCAGACCTTTCAAGAGCGTATGAGGGCCTATCCCGTTAAGTTGGGTCTTTTGAATCGTTTTAAAACCCCGAAAGAACAAAGGGAAACCATTAAAAAGCTGGAAACGGGCGAAGTGGATATTCTAATTGGTACCCACCGGATTTTGCAAAAAGATATTCGTTTCAAAGCCCTTGGCTTGGTAATTATCGACGAGGAACAGCGCTTTGGAGTGAAACACAAGGAAAAATTAAAAGAACTGAGGAAGCAGGTGGATGTGTTGACCCTTACGGCAACGCCTATCCCCAGGACTCTTCATTTCTCCATGATGGGCTTGAGAGAACTCAGCATCATAGAAACCCCTCCCAGGGATCGTCTCGCCATCAAAACCTATACGAGGAAGTTTGCTCCGGTAACCATCAAGGAAGCTATCGCTAGGGAATTGGGAAGAAACGGACAGGTCTTTTTTGTCCACAACCGGGTGGAGAGCATCCATAACATGGCAGACTATATTCAGCGTTTGGTCCCCAATGCCAAGATTGACGTAGCCCACGGCCAAATGAAGGAGCACGGGCTGGAAAAAGTAATGATGAGGTTTTTAAACCAGGAAATCAACGTGCTGGTTTGCACCACTATCATTGAGTCCGGTCTCGATATCCCCACCGCGAATACCATTATCATCAACCGGGCTGACAAATTCGGTCTTGCCCAGCTTTATCAGTTGAGGGGCAGGGTAGGGCGCTATAAACATCAGGCATATGCCTATTTGTTGATACCGGGAGAGCTGGTGCTGGAAAACGATGCCCGGAAGCGGCTGAGGGCCATCGAAGAAATGAGCGAACTGGGATCAGGATTTCACTTGGCTGCCAGAGATCTGGAAATCCGGGGAACTGGAAACCTGCTTGGGCACAAGCAGTCGGGGCATATTGTAGCCATTGGGTTTGAGCTATACTCCAGGCTCATGGAAGACACGGTAAAAGAGTTGAAGGGAGAGAAGGTTGAGGAAACCATTGAGCCGGATATTACCCTGGACTATAAAGGGGCGATCCCGAGGAGCTATATTCCTGTTTTGAACCAGAGACTGGAAATATACAGACGGCTATACATGGCTAGAGAAATAGCCCAACTTAGTGGTCTGAAAGAAGAAATCAAAGACCGGTTTGGAAAGCTCCCACTTCCCCTGGAAAAACTGTTGGCTCTTCTGGAGTTAAAATTAATGGCCAAAAACGTTTGGATTTCGGAAATGAAACAGATATCGGAAAAGGTTTTTATTCGCTTTCATGAAAAGGCTTCCTTTAATTCCGAAAAGCTGGTAGGGCTGGCAAATAAAGCAGAGGGAATGGTGAAGATATTGCCCAATAACCGTTTGAGCTTTTTTACGGGGGACGCGGGATGGCTAAATCATTTTCTGGAGTTACAAAGTCTGTTGAGGGCGTTAAAAAAGATTATGGAACTACCTGAGAGCCCCAAACAAGAGGTGCTTTAGTAACTACTCAGGTGTTCAGGCTGAAGTCTGAAGGGAAAAGCACTAAAAAGGTTATGAATAGTTTGATTAGGTATAAGGCTAGCTGGCTTAAATTCGTTCTCATCGGCCAAGGACGAGAATCCCTGTCGCTATGTAAAATCTTCACAGGAGTGTGCGGCAACAACCAGCTTTTTTGAATCAGCGAGCTTCAGCCCTTCCTCTTGTTCGACAAAAAGCATCCTATCCGACTCCATGGCTAAAACCGAAGCATTTCCCTCCACGGCGGTTTGAATGGTCCTCAAGCCGATGGTGGGAACATCGAATCTCCAGTCCTGGTTAGGGCGGCTTACCTTGATAATGACTGCGCCGGACCCGGCAATCTTGCATCCCCTGGAAATGGCGTTGTCCGAGCCTTCCATTGATTCCACAGCTACTACACTTTTATCCTTCACCACGATTGTTTGGCCGATTTCCATCCCGGCTAGTTTTTTGGCAATGGGAAAACCGAATTGAATGTCCATTAGCTGGGATTTGCTCGGTTTCTTTCTTCCCAAAACTCCAGCATCAGGCATATGTTCCTTCAAAAAAAGAGTTTGAGGCAAAACCCTTATTCCCTCTTTAGCGAATTCGGAAAAAATCGCATTCATGAATGAGGTGTCATCCCTCATCTTCATCAGAGTTAAAACCTTGAGGGCGCGTAAATCCAATGCCCTTTTATTGTATATAACTTGTTTGTTGATCTTCCCGATCATGACAATATCCTTCACATTTTCCCCATGGAGTGCTTTCAGGATTTTTCCGGTTTGCCCCACGCCCAACGAGAAAACTTTTTCACTCAGCTTACGCATCGGCTCTTCATTTTCATTGCTTAGCAGGATAGAGACCACTGGGATGCCGAGTTTTTTGGCATAACTTGCCACTAAAAGTGGGATATTGCCGCTTCCGGCGATTAGGCCCAATTTGGCAGGAAAATGTTCGCCACTCAATTCTTCAGGAGAGGATGTTCGTAGAGAAGATTTTGTCATGAATTTTTATAGTAAAGAGGCGGATTAGCCTTTAAAAACTTGACTTTAACAGATCAGGTCGATAAAGTAAAGCAAGTTTAAGGAAACGGGATTTTCCGCTATTTTTTTCATTTTTAATGTTCTAAAGAGGACTTCATGAGCAAAAAAGATAATTGTGCAATAGATTCATTTTTTGGAGAAGGTATCCATCTTAAAGGCAAGTTAAAAACAAAAGGAATCGTCCGTCTGGATGGAAAACTTGACGGTGAGGTTGAATCCGAGGAAACCTTTATCCTTGGTAAAACGGGAAAAATTAAAGGAGATGCAAAGGTAAAAAGCCTCCTGAATTATGGTCAAGTTTACGGAAATATAGAGGCAAAGGATAAGGTTGCCCTATTTGAAGGAAGCTTCCTGGACGGTAATATTCAAACAGCTAGTTTGACAATTAAGGAGAGAGCACGTTTCGAAGGAAAAAACACCATGGTTCCCGCAGGAGCTACGTCCAACAATAAAGAAGAGGATGAAAAATTCTTTGAATCCATGGGACGCCTTGGAACGGAATCCATGGGCGCCAAAACCATGCCAAAACCCACTAAAAAGATAACCACGCCCACGGAAGAGGGTGTGCTGGAAAATCTGGGCCAAAAACAGAATTTCAAATTTATTATTATAGGTGTGGCCGCAATCTTCTTTGTGAGCCTCATTTACTTTGGGAGCGGCGACCGCTCATCTTCATCTGGAGGTATTTTCTCATTTTTCGGAAAGGATCCAAAACAGTTGATTGCATCGGGCAATAAATTGCTCTCCAGCGGGAACCTGGATGAAGCGCTGGCTGAATTTGAAAAGGCCATTGAAATTGACAAAAACAACCATGCTCCTTATTTTGGCAAAGCCAAGATTTTTCTGGAAAAAGGGGACAAAGACCAAGCGCTTCTTGAGTTCCAAAAAGTAGTGGAGTTTGCACCGGATAATACCGAAGTTTACAGGTATCTGGGTGAAATATACTATGAAAAAGGTGAAATAGATTTGGCGTTGGTAGAATACAAAAATGCGGTCAAGGTTTCCCCTAATAATATTCCCGCTCATATTGGACTGAGCGCTATTTATGAGTTCAAGAAAAATAATAAGGAATTCGTTAGCGAGCTTGAAACGGTTCTTTCACTTGATCCCGACAACCTTACGGCCAATGAAAAACTATACAAATGGTATGTGGATGAAGGCGATGATGAGAACACTGTGAAAATATTAAAAAGGATGGTTAAAATAGACGCTGGTAATTTTCAAAACCATTTAACCTTGGCCTCTTTGCTTGAAAAGGAGGCTGATATAGCAGGAGCCGTGCAGTACTACGAAGCCGCGTCGAAACTGGAAGAGGGCAATGTAAAACTTCACAAAAAGATCGCCGAAATTTATGTTGGGATGGAGAAAGACGAGTTGGCCATTAAAAAATATGAAAAAATCGTGGCTTTGAAAGGCGCAGATTACTCTGAATACCAAAAGCTCGGAAATCTGTATTTCAAAAAAAACAACCTGGATGGGGCCGAAAAAGCTTACAGGGAATCCATTAACCTAAACAGTAATAAAGCAAAATCCCATTGGAGCTTGGGAGAGGTTCTCAAGGCAAAAAAAGATATCCCCGGCGCTGTTCAATCCTATGAGACCACCTTGAAGTTAGACTCAAAATACCTCCCCGCCCTTTTTAGCATTAGCGATATTTATATTGGAGAGAGTAATCTTAAACAGGCAATCAGCTATTTGAAAAAAATCGTAAGGATTGACCGAAAATCCGCTGACGCCTACAAAAAATTAGGGCATACATACGTTCAGGTCCCTTTGTATGACGAAGCCGTAGCTGCCTACAATTCATCCGTTTCCTTAGATCCCAAGGATGAAGAATCTTATATGGGGTTGTGCTTTGCTTATACAAAAAAGGTTTGGTACCGGGCGGCAATCAAAAGGTGTTCCAAGGTGATAGAGCTAAAACCGAACCATCACGTTGCCTTGAACCGGTTGGCATGGCTATATTCCAAGAAGAAGATGAACCTGGACAAAGGAATCATACACTCCCAAAAGTCTTTGGAGCTAAAACCAAACACCCCGGAATATCTAGATACCCTTTCTGAACTTTATTATACAAAAGGTGAAATTGAAAAAGCCGTTCAGTATTCCAGGGAAGCCCTTAAGTTGGAACAAGATAACACTTACTTTAAACAACAACTGGAAAAATTCACCAAAGCTTTGCCAAAAACCTGAATGGCTGTTACCCGCTAAAAGAACATTCGTCAACCAGTTTTTTGGTTTTCTCGTATACCTCATCCACCGAAATGGATTCCATGCAGTTGTCTGTGATCTCACACGTTGACTTATAGCATGGCGCGCATTCTTTTTTGGTAACTACCTTCTCTCCCCTCCCGTATAGCTCAATCTCCTGGTGGCAGGTGGGACCAAAAATAGCCAGTAGCTTCTTCTTCAGTGCAATGGCAATGTGCATGGGTAAGGTGTCGCCGGTGATCAGGATGTCGCACTGGTTGACGATAGCCATGAACTGTTTCAAGGAGTGGTTTACGCCTACATCCGGCACACTAACCTGCAAGCCTTCTCTTATGGTTTGACATAACTCCTTCTCTCTCTCTCCCCCAAGCAGCAGGACTTGAACATTTAAGTTTGCCGTCAAACGATTAATGAGTTCGATATAAGAGGGGATGAGCCAGCCTTTATTGGCAAAAACGTGGCCGGCTCCCGGACATATGCCCAGCACCGGTTTTTGGCCATTGATCTCATGGTCCGATAACAGCCTCCCGGCAACTGGAATTTCATTAGGGTCCAGAGTCAATGAATATTCATCTTTTTGGTAGGGAAGTTTCAGCGTTTCAAAAATAATCTGTTGATAGCTTTTATCGTTTTCAATAAATTTTAATTGGTTGTCGATGCCAAGTCTAACTGCATAAAGGCTTTCGGGATTCAGTGGCCGAAGTGTTCCTTGGGGGTTCATGCCGAATCCAAGTTTTTCACGGGCGCTTACCAACTCAGCTAAAGCAATGGCAGGATCAATTTTTTCCAGATTGATCAGGAGATCAAAAGGCTCTGCTTGTAGTTTTAAGGCTGATTGAAAATCAAACAGCAATACCTTATCAATGTCCGGGTTGTGTTCAAGTAGTTCATACGATCTTTCGTCCACCAGCCATGTGATATGGCTATCCACATACTTCTTTTTTAAAGCCCCCAAAATAGTTGTGGTTCTCAAAACATCACCCATGGCTCCGAGCTTGATCACCAGTATTTTGAAACCCATTGGGCGGTATTCAGGGCAACCTTCGCAGACTCTTTTCGCCTTGCACGGTTTTTCGCCGATAAAATGTCGGCAGTTGTATTTTATCTCTCCTGTTCCCAAATCTGAATATCACTCCTTTTTTTAGATTTTCTTAACTGCTTGATGTCCTTTTCTATTAACCTGATCTCGCTTTTTAACAAGCGAACCTGATCAAGAATTTCCGAATCCTCTCCGGTCCTTTTAGAAAGCAATATCAGTTCTTCATACTCGGGCTTCAAACTATCAACCTCAAACTTCAGGTTAGTAACAGAATTTTCCAGCATGGTGATATTGACATTGGTTTCCTGCATACCGGCTTTCAGTTGGACCAACTCACCTTTTAATTCCTTAATTTTCTTGGAATTTAAAAGCCTGGAAACGGATTTTATTTCTCTATTGACTTCCTTCCTCGGGTCGCCGCCAAACCGGCCACATGCATTGAATAGAACAATTGCCGAAAGAATAACGGCAAAAGTTAATGTTTTTTTCCTTTGAAGGAACATATTTGCCTGAACCTATGCCGAAATATCGCTGCCTTGGGTGGGGGTGAGAGCCGCCACTTTTTGGGAATTGGAAAAGAGAGACTCTCATTTACACGAAAACAGAACAGGATTGGCAGGAGGAAAGGTTAAAAGCTATAAAAAAAGCAGGGAGATTCCCTGCTTGTGCTTGAAGGATTATTAATAAATAATTCTTACTTCTTTTACAATTTGATGTGACCTATAATGTGGATCAAGTATCCACCATCTGGCGTAGTTCTTTCCCAGCCTTGAAAAAAGGGACGTTTTTTTCCGGAACCGACACTTTTTCACCTGATTTCGGGTTTCTGCCCTTCCTGGAGTTTCTTTTTTTTACTCGGAAACTGCCAAAACCTCTCAACTCTACTTTCTTTCCTTCGCTCAAGGCCTGAGTAATACAACCAAAAAAGTTGTTCACAATAACCTCGGTTTCTTTTCTCGAAAGATTTATTTTTTTTGCCACCTTTTCAATCAAATCTGCTTTTGTCATCATTTTTTCCAGCAAAAATACCAATGAAATTATTGTTCATAGAAATTACCATAAACGTGGAAGTCTGTCAAGTAAAAACAAAATGAAAGATGAGGAAATTCAGTAGGTTAGGTGATAAAACGACCCTCAAAAAATGCGTAGGAAGATCGAAAAGAGCGCTCAATTAAGTGGTAAAGAAAAAAGAATAAAACGGTGTAAAATGCTAACAGGTGGGAAATGCTAAAAGATGACTCCGGAGGAGAATAATCTTGTGGCGACATGAAGTAGAACTCTTCACCCGGTTTCGTTTGGTGGAAATCCACCGCTGATTCCACGGAACCGGTCTCCCAGGCCATTTTTTTTGGAGCCAAGCTGTTATCATAGGGCATGGTCACGGGCTCCACCCAACGGGAATCATCAAAGCTGCCCAGCGTCCAGCCGGGATCAGCCGGGTACGCCCTGGCCTTCCAGCCTTTCAGAAAAGGCAAGGAGATTTTTTGCCCATTTTCATCCTCTACCTCCCATATAAATGCTATGCCTTTTGATAGCCTGTTGGTGAGAAGGAAAGACTCCACAGCTAATACATTTTTACCCGGTTGAAGGTGAGGTGTGAGGTCCAGGGGAACAACAAAGTCTTCCTCTTTTGTTCCATTGCCATGTATCTTCCAATAATGTTGCCCAAGGTTGGAGTATACCCTTTTTCCGTTTAAATAGATGGTGAAAAAGTCATTGCTGGAAATTCTCATCTGGGCGCGTTTCATTTCGGGGTCCATGCGCAAAAAGTTTCTAAAGTAAAAACTATCTCCGTATGGAAGCTCATGCAAAAGCTCTTCTTTGCTATCACTCGCGGAATGTTTCATGCCCAAAAATCCTCCCATACCCATCCAGGCTGCAATCGCCAATAAAAAAAAGGGGCCCAATCCCTTCATTTGCCTTGTTCTTATGAAATCAGAGGAATGCCTTGTTGAAAAAAGAGTAATGAAGAACGATAACAGCAGGGTAATGGGTGTTATGAAATCTCCAGTAACAAAAAGAGTCCAGTGAAGCCATTTTTCCTGGTAGAAATGCATACTGGAAACCAAGTGGTTCCAGGTTTTCAACCCACAAAATGTTCCCGAATTCGATATGGTTACCGAGTGCCAGGAAATGAGAAAAAGAGAAACGGCTGTGAAAAGATACTTTGCCACCCTGTTTAAGGCCAAAATGGAAAATGGAAGAATCCATAACAGTTGGGAAGGATGGAAATAGGGGATGGTGAGACAAGTAATGATTATTATATTAAGTGTGAACTCCATAACCGTATGCCTTTTGTGGAAGAGGCAAAGTAGAGTAAAGATTGCGAGAAACAGAATCAGGAAATATTTCTCATAAAATGTGGCAACAGAGTGCAGGGTAGGGGAGTGACCGGAAAAAAAATTGGGCAGACCGAATAACGTTTTTTGGGAAGAAATCGCTTTCAATGCCACCGAAACTCCGAACAGCAACTCTTGCCCGCCAGTGGTAATGAAGGCCAATTGATTCGGGATGCCTTTGCCATGAAGTAAACCTGGCATATGCCAGAATAGGAATGCCACGGAAGTTAAAAGGAAAAAGGCAAGCCGCCACGTCCATGGTCTTTGGGTTTTGAGC
>JAJDAS010000566.1 GCA_029261755.1 Nitrospinia bacterium | reverse complement strand
ATGGCAATAAAAAAAACGGCGAAGAATCTTTTGATGATTTGATCCAAAAGAAATTTGACACCGAACGCCAACTGGAGGAAAAGTTTACGCAAACCCTGACTCTTCTAACCACGGACATCAAGGGCTCCACCGAATTGCAGAGGACCCGCGGAGACATTGCCGTGGCCGCGATTCTTAACAATCATAACCGGATACTCGAACCCATTCTGAGGAAATATGGGGGAAGGATTATTAATATGACGGACGGCGCATTCGTGGCTTTTAACCAGGGCGCTGAAAATGCCGTTCATGCCGCCATGGAATTCATGCGGGAAGTCCGGGATTACAACAGGAATACACGTGAAAAAATCAATGTTCGGGTTGCCCTGAACCATGGTCCGGTAATCGTAAGGGGAGAAAAAGATATTGACGGCTTGACCGTGAGTACCACGGCCAGGGTGGAACAATCCATGAAGGCCTTCGAGCAAAAAAATAAGGAACTGGGGAAAACTCCATTGATTTTCATATCCCCGGCCGTATACCGGGAAATACGCAATTCGGAAGATATTATTTGCCGGTGGGCGGACAAGGTGGAGGCAAAGGGTCTGGATGAGCCCATGGACCTATATCGCGTTATCTGGGACCCGGAAAACGAAAGGGTTTTTGCCGGGACCGAAAAAGCTTGCACGGATACCCGAGGTGTAGCTCTTTCTACTGCAAAGCGTGCCATTGCATCTCTCCCACCTCAAACCACCTTTGTTTTAGAAATATCCAGGGAAAAGGACAAACTGAAGGTATGCGGATACGAGAAATCCGAAGGAGAGGCCAAGACCATGCGGCAGTACGAAGGCATGGATGTGGACCATGAAAAAATTGATAAATATATTGGGGAGATATTTAGTTTGCTCAACCGTTCCACAAACCCCGGGAGTGTAAGCAAGGAGATATTGAACAAACTTAAATCATCCGGACAGATTTTATACGATGAACTTTTCACCGTGGATATCAAAAACAAACTTGCCGCCACAAAATCGGAAGGCTTGATCCTGAACATCGATGATACCTTGGTCCATGTCCCATGGGAACTCCTCTACGATGGAAACTCCTTTATGAGTTTACGCTTCAATATGGGCAGGGTAGTCCGGACCCAGCAGGCGGTTTCGGAAAGAGGCGAAAGGCACTTGAGCCTGCCTTTGAAGATGATGATTTTAGCCGACCCAAAAAATAACTTAAAAGCAGCGGCGAAAGAGGGAGGGAACATTCGGAATTCCCTGGAGGCGGCTTCCAGTCCCATTAATGTCAACGTAAAAACAAGCAAAATTAAATCCTCCTATATTCTGGAAAAAATTCGTAATTTCGACATGGTGCATTACGCCGGACATTCCGACTATGACGAAGAGAACCCCTCTAAAAGCGGTTGGGAACTTGAGGACGGAAAGTTCGCGGCGGAAGAATTCAGGAAAATGATTGGCTCCCAGCCCATGCCGGCCCTGGTCTTTTCCAATGCCTGCCATTCGGGCCAAACCAATGAGTGGAAAATACCCGATAATTGTGAAAAACAGGTTTTCGGGATGGCCAACGCCTTTTTACTGGCCGGGGTTCAGCACTATATCGGGACCTTTTGGGAAATTCTGGATGAGCCAAGCTTGTATTTCTCCGTTGCTTTTTACGAACAGATTGCAAAAAATAAAACCATCGGTGAATCCGTTAGGCTTGCAAGAAAAGCCCTTATTCAAAAATATGGAGAGGAAACCATTATCTGGGCAAGTTATATGCTTTACGGTGATCCGAGTTTCTACTATGTCCCTTTGCCGGACGAGATAGAACAAGAAGAAAAGGAAGATGACGTGAAAGTCATGGCCGGGGATTCCATCCGATCGGGCGAGGGGTCCAACCTTCTCAACCAGGAGCAAACCACTAAAACAGGCAAGGCCTATTGGCTGGGCGGTATAGCCGCAGTGATACTCTTGGCCTTTGGGGTTTTCTTCTATCAGATCAAACAGACGGAGGTCTTGGTTACAACCATCCGGGATACCCAAAACATGATGGCCAGTGAAAAAGTCCAAACTGAAAAAGAAAATCTTGCCGCAAATAAAGTAGAAGAAAAGGGTATACTCGCCGAGGAACGAAAAGAACGTCTGCAAAAAATTGATGAATTAGTTGTGGATCTTGCAAAGCGTTACAGAGAAGGAAAACCGAGGTCACCTGAACAATCTGAAGCGGATAAGTGGACATCGAAGCCCCTTGTGCTTTCTCTCTTTCCTTTGAAAACCATGGGAAAAGATGCCGGAGTTTCCCCGGAAGATATTCTCTCTCGTCTCGCCGAGGCATTCAGGAAAGAAAAAAGAATCCGGTTAATTGAGCGGGATTTAATTGATAAGTTGTTGGAAGAATTGAAATTAAGTTCATCAGACCTGGCGGACCCACAAACTGCTTTAAGAATCGGGAGACTTATAGGCTCCAGATTTATTGCCACCGGTGACCTTTTCCCTCTTAAAAAAGAGGTCCGGTTATCCATGAGGATGATGGAGACGGAGACCACAGCCCTTGTAGAAATTTTATCAAGTACCGGAAAGAAGGATGAGTCGTTTTTTGAGTTGCTAACGCCCCTTTCAAAAAAACTTGCGCAAAGCCTTTACTCTACTTTTCCTTTAAGGGGAAAGATCTTAGATTTTGCCGATGAAAGGGTGATTTTAAACATTGGTAAAAAACAAGGGGTGGAGAAAGATAGCACATTTACTATTTTCGAGAATAAAGGGGAAGAAGGGGCCGATTTGTTGCTCACGAAAAAAGCGGGATTGCTGAAAGTAACCAAGGCAGCCGACAACTCCTCTGCGGCAGTTATTCTGGAAAAGACAGGTTCATTGGAAAAAGGGATGAAAGTGGAGGAAGTGGGAACTAAATTTTAGATTGATGATTTTAGATTGCGGATTTGAAAGGTAAAATCTAAGAAAACATATTTTAATTTTAGATTGAGGAATTTAGATTTGAGGAATTTTTTTTGTTTTATAAAAAGAAAAACCTTCCGCGAATCTGAAATCTGAAATCACAAATCTTAAATGTCTTTATGCTAATCACTAATCGAATCATTTCCATTATCATTGGATCCTGCATACTGTTGCTACTCTGTTGCTCCATAAGCAGGGAAGTTAGCGCCGCTTCCCAATATGTTCGGGATGGAAAGAAATACGGAGTCACCAAAGGTAATTTTCGTGGCAAGTGGTGGAACTATTACGAACGGGGAGGTTCCTTCGCGGAGGGCGAATTCTGGAACGAGGCGGAATCGGACCTCAAAAAGGCCCTAAAAAAAAGGCGCGAGGATAACCGCCGGTCGCGAACTTACGGGATGCACTTTGTTGAATATTTCGGCCACAGGGAACTGGGTATCGTCTATTACAACCAAGGCCGGCTTAAAGGCGCCAAGGCCGAACTAACCCTCTCTCTTTCCCAAGAGGAAAGTGCCAGGGCCAAATTTTACCTGAACAAAACCAACAAACTCATCCTGGAAAAAGAGGGGTCGGATCGATCGCCGCCGACACTTTCCATCGTCTCCCCGGGAGAGGACACACTGGTACAGAATCT
>JAJDAS010000565.1 GCA_029261755.1 Nitrospinia bacterium | reverse complement strand
CCTCTTTCGTGGTAAAGAAGGGATCAAAGATTTTTTGCATTTTTTCCTCATCGATTTTGGGGCCGTTATTAGTGAAAATAATTCGAGCCCGTTCTTTCCATGCCTTGGTCTCCACCTTCATCATACCCTCCGAAATCCCGTTTTCCTCTATTGCGTAACTCGCGTTGTTCAGAATATTAATGAAGGCCTGCTGGAGTTGATGCTCGTCCGCGTAAATCGACTTCAAATTAGGGGCCAGGTCGGTTTCTATATGGATCCCCTTTAGATCAAGCTGGTGCTTGACCAAGTTGAGGGTGTCATCAATAATATCATTGATGCTGACTACCTTCTTTTCGTGTTTGTGTTCTCTTGAGAATGTTAACAGGTTCTTCACGATTTTTGCGGAACGCGCAGCTTCTTTATGGATTTTTTCCAGATCCTTCCTGATTTGCTCATCAAGATTTTCACTTTCCAGTATCAATTCCGAATATCCCATGATGCCGGTGAGGGGGTTGTTGAGTTCGTGGGCCACCCCGGCCACCAGTCCGCCGATGCTGCTTAACTTTTCGGCTTGCAGAAAACTGGCCTCCATCCTCTTTTTTTCGCTCTGGTCCCTGATGATGGCCGAGTAATGGATTTCTTCTCCAACCTCAAAGGACGAAATGGAAATTTCCATGGGGAACTCTTCCCCATCTTTTCTTTTGCCTTGAAGCTCCACATACTTCCCAATGATCTTTTTTTCATGGGTCTTGAGGTACCTGGCAAATCCCTCCCGATGCTGGTCCTTATACTTATCGATCATCAGAATCGTTACGCTTTTCCCTATGGCTTCCTCGTGGGAATACTGAAATACCTTCTCCGCCGCCCTGTTAAAGAAGGTAATTTTACCGTCAAAGCCAATGGAGACGATGGCATCCATGGCCGTTTCGGAAATGGAACGGTATTTTTCCTCCGATTCCCGGAGCATCTCTTCCGTGCGCTTCCGTTCGGCAATGTGCCCCACCAAGGGTTTATAAACCAGCATAAAAATGACGGGCAAACTCAAAAGGCTGATCAAACTTGCGTCAAGCAAGGCTACAGCCTGGAGCGGGATGGTTGGCGCATAGGAAAGAAACAACATGACCAACCCCTCGCTGATAAATATGGCCGAAGTAACCACGATCAAAACAGTAACAGGTGAAGGAAATAAGCTGTACTCTTTTCCACAGGGTTTGGTGGGTGCGTCGTTGAAATTTGGAGGTTTTTGGTCCATATGGTTAAGGGTATGGCGCTGGTTTGCGAAATTTTTTAAAATGGTTTTGAGTTTACACGATTACGACCATTTATGCAAAAGCAAAAGAGGCCTGCCCACGGTAAATTTGTTCTCGGCTCTATTTCGTTGAAAAAAGACATGTTTTGCCGAAAACAGTTTTTTAACTCATTGATTTGATTGAGATTAAATTGGAAATAGATAAAAGAACGAGGGTTTTATCGGAAATTGCCAGTATTGCTTTTATTTTCAATGCGTTGCAGTTGAGAACAAATTCACCGTGGAGGCCTGCTTTTAAGGCGAACCCTAAATGGTCCTCGGGAAGGAGTGGACTACTCCACATCGTCCATGTAAATTAAGTTTTTTTCGTTTTTTCATCCCTCAGATGAAGGACTTTGTAGGTCATTACAGGATGAAAAATCCCTTTCACGTTGATGGTCCCGGCAAATTCGCATTCCACTGTATCCTTAACAAGAGCGGAAGTGGAGTGGCTGATAGTGATCTCTCCCGCTGTGGAAATATTTTCCAGCCTGGAAGCCAGGTTCACCTGGCCCCCAATGGCGGTGTAGTTCATACGGCTTTCTGACCCGTAATTCCCCACGGCGGCATAGCTGGCGTTGATTCCCAGCCGAATATCCAAAGGGAATTCATAGCCCTGGTCGATCCACTTTTTTCTAAGCACCTTCATTTTTTCTCGCATGGCTAAGGCCATGAGTACGCATCTCCGGCGTTGTCCTGGTTAGGGGTAACTTCGGGCGCTCCAAAAAAGATCATAATGGCGTCTCCTACGAATATGTCGATGGTTCCGCCATATTCGAAAGCAATTTCACTCATGGCGGACAAATATTCATTTATGTGCTCCTCCGCTTGAAGATCATCTTCCTCTTTTTGAAATGTCAGATAGGAGTCAACGCTGGATCTTACGGAAAGCGTCTGAAAGACAATCTGATCGGATATCCTGACCTCCTTGGCCACATCCTGGGTGAGGTGCTCCACTTCCTTGCTGAGGACACGAAACTGCAAAAACGCGAGCCAACCCACAATATTCATCAGAACGAGAATAAGCAGGTACCCTCCGATGATCTTTGCTGTCAGCGTTGATAAAATAGCTTTCTTTAGGGGGCTAAACATGGGAATTATTGTATGAAATTATCACTTGACCCACAATAAGTTTCGGTGCAAACAGAACTTTCAAACGTGCGACAGGGAAAAGGGAGGGTACGGGAAAAAACGGGAGTGGACAGGGAGTGGACAAAGGACGCGCTGAAGGACAGTCAGCACTTCTTCATGGCTTCTATAACGTGTGATCTAATATGATTACAGATTGTATCGGGGATGGAAATGTCGGCCAACGTGTCCTTGCACATCCGGGTGGACTCTTTGTAAGTGTTGAAAAAGGCCACGCAAGGAGGACAGTCCTTGAAATGTTCATCCAACTCGGCCATTACCCTTGGATCAAGGGTTTCATCCAAATAGTCCCCAAAAATATCAATACATTCTTTGCAAACCACTTTCTCTCCTTAATGATTTGGCATTTTTTCAAAATACCTGGATAGCCTTTTTCTCAGGAAAAGCCTGGCTCTATGTAGTCTGGATTTAACCGCCGGAATCGATAGTTCCAATATTTCGCCCACTTTTTCCGTGGACATTTCTTCCACATCTCTTAAAATAAAGACCACCTTTTCCTTTTCCGGAAGTTTGTCTATAGCTTGACTAATAATTTCTTTGGATTCCTGATTCAACAAGAGGGTTTCGGATTTTTTCGTCCAGTCCTTCACCGGCTGCTTTTGGTATCCACTGTTATGAAAAAGGGGGAGCGATGTGTCCAAAGACAACTGAGGCTGCTTTTTCCTTGCCCTTAATTTCATAAAAGAGGTATTCACCGCGATTCTATAAAGCCAGCTTGAAAAAGAAGACCTACCCTCAAAGGTGTGGATCTTTTCAAAGACCTTCAAAAACACTTCCTGGCTCAAATCCTGAGCGTCCGACTCACTCTTGGTCAGCTTGTAAATCAGGCCAAAAACCTTTTTGTTGTACTGGTTGAAGAACTCTTCAAAAGCATCTGCGTCCTTTTCCTTTAGCCCTTCAACAAGCCACTTATCTCCATCGTTCATACTTGATTTAACCCTGAATCAGTTTAGCGAAAAAGGGTTCATAGATATCATCTTTTAGGAAGTAAAATCAAGTATTTAAAGATATTATTGGCTTCCCTACCATTAAAGATGTTTTTTGGCGGAGTTTGATTCACAGAAAGGTATGCCCTCAATGCGGATCAAACCTGATGGCCGAGGGAAAATTTTTCTGAAGCAACGGCAACAACCGAACCAAAAAGTAGATGTCGAGTTTTTGACATCCCTCAAAAGGCAGCCTATGGTGCTGATTTTAAAAGCAAATCGGCTTTTTTAGGACAATATTGATTATATGGCATAAAATTTGCTCTTATAGTTTTCAAAAGTTCCAGTTGTGGAGGAGAACCAAACTCCCAATCATTTTGAAATAGCCCCGGATAGTTTGGGGAAGTGAATAAATAACTTACTCAATGCCTGGAGGAAGAGATTAAGATGAACCGGCCAAATATCATCAATATACTAAAAAACTCGATAATCAGCCTGGGGATGCTCTGGCTGGCACTTCTATCCACTTATGGTTGCGGTGGCAGTGACAGCAGGAATCCAGTGGGACCCAGCGCCGGCAGGGTTCAGATTAATGTTTCCCCTGCAACCGTAACGGTTTTGAGAGGCGCAAGCCAAACTTTCACTGCCACGGGCGGGACGGGGACGTACACATGGTCCGTCAGTAATACCGCATTAGGAGCTATAGACTCCGCCAGTGGAGCTTTTACCGCAGGCAATACCACGGGAAATCTAACCGTGACGGCAACAGATACCAATGGGGTTGCCGGTGCGGCAACTGTAACCATTGCCAGTGCAACCATTACCATAACTCCGACGGCGGCGACTCTTCAAAGAGGAGGCAGCGTTACCTTTAGCGCCGCAGGCGGCACCGGGACCTACTCCTGGACCGTAAGTAATGCCAGTCTGGGTACCATTGTGGGTACTACCGGAGTCTTCACTGCCGGCACATCTTCCGGAACGTTGACTGTGGCAGCAACGGATACCGCTGGCAACACAGGCACGGCCACAGTGACTATCTCTGCAACCAACATCGTGGTAACGCCGCAAAATAAGACCGTGTCTAGAGGTGGAACTCAGGCCTTCGCGGCCTCGGGTGGCACGGGGGCTTTTACATGGACAGTGAGTCCCACCACAGCGGGGGCCACCATCGTTTCAACCAGCGGCGCTTTTACTGCGGGAACCGGGGTAGGGACCTTTACCGTCACAGCCACCGATGCCATCGGTAGTACCGGGACGGCAACAATAACAGTTATCCCGGCAACCGTCACCGTAACTCCGAAATACTTAAACCTGGAAAGAGGGGGAACTCAAACCTTTGCTGCTGCGGGTGGTACCGGAACCTATACTTGGTCGGTAACCCCCATTACTCTGGGCGCCATCGGGAATGCCACCGGTGTTTTTACCGCCGGTGCTACCGCTGGATCAGTAGTAGTTACAGCCACGGATACCGCCAGCAATACAGGAACAGCAGCGGTGGACATCTTTACCAATTCCCTTACCATCGCCCCGCAGTCCGTTATTCTTCAAGTGGGGACTACCCAGACCTTTACAGCCACAGGCGGAACGGGAACCTACTATTACCAGAGTTCTGCTGTCGGCATAGGAACCATGGTTACAGCGACTGGAGTATTGACAGCTGCTGGCGTGGGAACATGTACCGTGACTGTTACAGATTCAGGTGGGAATACCGACACTGCTACTGTCACGGTTATAGCAGCAGATCGATAAGAGTATTTTGCAGGCAAAAATTGCCCCTATGGCGAAGTTCCTTCCGGTTTGTGGATGGCAACCGTTTTTTGACGGTGGCTGGTGGGAACGCAACTAATTGATTTTAAAATCAAATCTTAGTTGATTTTTGAATAGGGTGTAACGGTACAAAATTTGCTCTTTATCATTATGGGTTAAAGTAAACGGATCAATAAGGAGAAGAATATTGGAAAGAGGACTCTACATCGCCGCATCGGGTGGCTTGAAACAGGAAAAGATGATGGAAGTTGTGGCGAACAACCTGGCCAATATCAATAATAACGGATTTAAAAGGGATATCATCGCCTTTGAGGCCGTTCTCCCGGATTTTAACAACCCGCCGCCTGAGAAAATAAGCGCGGGAACCCCACCCCATCCGAGAAGCATCGAGCCTCCCACACCCTTATATCCCACGGTTGCCCAATTGAAAACCGACTTTAGCCCTGGGCCTGTTATCCAGACGGGAAATCCTTTGGACGTTTCATTGGAAGGCAAAGGTTTTTTTGTGGTCAAGACTGTGGAGGGTATCAGATACCAGCGAGTGGGAAGTTTCCAGTTGAGTGAAGCTGGAGATTTAATAACCCCGGAAGGGAATTTGGTAATGGGAGAAAACGGGGGAATTAAGATTCTTCCTGCTGGAAAGGACATCACCATCGACCAAAAAGGAAAGATTGTTGTGGGAGGAGGTTTGGCCAGCACCATGGCGGGCAAACTTAAAGTAGTTGATTTTCCTGACTACAACGTCCTTGAAAAAGAAGGCATGGGGCTTTTTCGTGAGGTGGGAGTGAAGGAATCCACGGCCATGCCCACTGAAAATACCAAGGTTATTCAAGGAGGCCTGGAAACCTCCAACGTCAATGTGGCTGCGGAAATGATCAATATGATCGAAGTAACCAGAGGGTATCAGTCTTACCAGAAAGTAATCCAAACCATCGATGGAATGAACAATAAATCGGTGAACGAAGTAGGCCGCGTAAGCTAAAAGCATTAATGGCGCACTATCAATAATCCTTATGGATGCGCCGAAAATTTTAGGCATTGAATTCCCAACTTAGGAGATCAGACCATGATTAGATCACTTTATTCAGCGGCTACCGGAATGGAGGCGATGGATTTTAACATGGCCGTCATCTCCAACAACCTCGCCAATGTAAATACCACCGGTTACAAAAAAGGCAGGGCCGATTTTCAGGATTTGATGTACCAGAACCTCAAGATGGTAGGTACCCTCTCGGAAGCGGGCAACCAGGTCCCCACGGGAATCAACCTTGGTTTGGGTGTAAAACCGGCGGCTGTGCAGAAGATGTTTTTGCAGGGAGACTTCGTCCAGACAGGTTCGGAATTAGATCTGGCCATCAGCGGCAAGGGTTTTTTTCAGGTGTCCTTACCGGATGGGTCCATCGCATACAGCAGAGCCGGTTCATTCAAACTGGATAATACCGGCGCCGTGGTGACCGCAGAAGGGTATCGTTTGGAGCCCACCATTACTATTCCCACCGATGCCATCTCTCTTTCGGTGGATTCCACGGGCGGCGTGTTCGTCAGTCAACCTGGAACCACTACTCCAACCCTGGTGGGTACGCTTCAGTTGGCCTCTTTTGTCAATCAGGCCGGACTTCAACCCGTTGGGAAAAATCTCTATCTGGAATCAGACGCATCCGGCCCGCCTACCACAGGCACGGCAGGCCAGAATGAATTTGGCGCCGTAGACCAGGGCTTCCTGGAGCTTTCCAATGTGAGCATTGTTAGTGAGTTGGTAAATATGATTACGAGCCAGAGGGCTTACGAGGTCAACTCCAAGGCCATCCAGGCCTCGGATGAAATGTTGCAGACAGCCAATGGTTTAAAACGATAAAGCCCTGGATGTAATTTTTTGAAGTATTAGAAAAACAGAGATGAAAGGAATTTCATGATTTCAAACCATCATAATCAGAGCCTTTGGACTATGAAGACATTATGGAAGATGCCCATCCTGATGCTGGTCTTTATTATTAATACCGGTCTGGCGGAAGGATCAAATCTGAAAATCAGCATCCGGTCCCATTCAGTGGTTTCTTCCGATAGGGTCAATCTGGGCCACATTGCACTCATAAGCGGGGGGACAGAAGAGGAAGTCCAAAGGGTAAAATCGATCTATCTGACCAATCTGCCTATGAGGGCCAAAACAAAAACCATTAGCAGGGGGGTGGTGATTGCGGTTCTGAAGCGGAACAGGATAACAGTGAAGGGGATCGATTTTACCGCCCCGGAAACCATCAAGATTTCCAGGGAAACCATGATGGTAAAGGCGAAGGAAATCCAGGAAATGGCTCGAAATCACCTGGAAGATGTATTAAGCGTGATGGCAGGGGAAATTAATGTAACGGACGTAAGCTATCAGGGGAAAGATCTGGCCTTGCCGGTGGGAGAGTTAAGGGTTGAGTTTCTTCCTTTTAATAATTTGAACTTGAACGGGCCTCTTTTTGTATACGCCAATCTGCTGGTGGACGGGAAACTGGCGGAAAAGGTGAAAATCAAAGCCCGTGTGGAGATGTATCAAGAAGTAGCCATGGCAACAAGAACTATTAAAAAGGGAGAAATCCTTACGGAAGAGGACTTTGCATTGGAAAGAAGGCTGGTAAAAAGGGCTAACCCCAACCTTATCAGCAACCTGGATCAATTGGTTGGGAAACGGGCAAAGCGCAGCATTGCCGCAAATACTCCTCTTCAACAAAATATGCTGGACCTTCCTCCCATAGTCCATAAAAAAAACCGCGTCAAAATCATTTTGCAGTCCAAGTTTTTAAAAATTACAGCCGTAGGGGTCGCCACCGAAAACGGAGCCATGGGGAATTATATCAAGGTAATGAACCTGGACTCGAAAAAAATCATTCTGGCTAAAGTAGTGGGAGATAACCTGGTAAAGGTGGATTTTTAAATTTCTTTGAATGGTATTCCTGATGAAAAAACTTATAAAAATAACCACGCTTTTTGCTCTCTTCTTCCATCTCCAGGCAATCTTGAGTGGATGCTCAACCCCTGTGGCTTCCGTTAAGACCACCGAAATAGGGGATCAGCCGAAACAGCTTTATAAAACGAGAGGAAAAACGACGCAAGGCTCTCTTTGGCCTACAAACGCGAATAAAAACGGCCTTTTTTCCGATTCCAAGGCATCCAAGGTTGGGGACATCGTGACCATCACCATATCCGAAACCTCAACTGCCAGCAAGGCTGCTGCAACCAAAACCTCCAAGGAGGCAACTCAAGAAATAAGCATGGCCAGAATATTCGGCCTTGGGTCTTCCTTGGGTATCAACAATTTCCTTGGAAGTGGGAATGCTTTTGACCCCAGACTATCCGCCAGCAACGCTAACTCTTTCAGCGGCTCAGGCTCCACCACGCGAACGGATAACTTGACGGCCACCATGACTGCGGTCATTAAGGAAGTGCTGTCGTCCGGTAACTTTGTTATCGAGGGAAGCCGGGTGGTGAACGTCAATAATGAAAGACAAACCATTGTCTTGACCGGAGTCATCAGGCCGGTGGATATCGAATATAACAACATCATTTCTTCCTCATTGATCGCAAACGCGGAAATAAATTACTCGGGAAGCGGTGTCATTTCCGACAAACAAAGGGTGGGCTGGGGAACCAGAATACTCGATTATGTTTGGCCTTTTTAAAATCTAAAATGTCCCTATCCAGGAGGCAGGAGTGAGATGAAAAACACAAAAGATACACTAAAAAAATTTAAAAAACAGATTGGCCTTTTGGGCCTCATCGCTTTTCTCGCATTTTTACCGGCATGCGGCAATCCGGATACCACTAGCATGGCTTCCTCCGGGGCTTCCGATAGAACTTTGGGGCTTTCAGCGGTCTATAATGGGGTTTCTCTCCCTGCCGACGGCACAAGCCAAGCCACCATCATGGTGGAGGTTTGGGACAGCACAGGCACTTACATTGACGGAGTCACGGTGAATCTCACGGCTTCCCTGGGGAAATTGACCAGTTCTAGCTTAACTACCTCCAATGGCGTGGCCACCACCACTTTCACCGCCGGGTCAGTTGCCGGGACGGCTGCGGTTAACGCCACCATGGAAAACGCCTCCACTTCAGTAAAAATTGTTCTGGGTACCTTTTAAGGGAATTGAAATAGCCATGACAAGACTTATTGTCGCTTTAGGATTAGCTCTACTTACTCTCTTCTCTCCGATCAATTCGGAAGCCATCCGGCTCAAGGATATGAGTAGTATCTTTGGTGTTCGGGACAACCAATTGATCGGGTTTGGCTTGGTGGTGGGTCTGGACGGCACCGGAGACCTCTCCACCAACATCTTTTTCAATGTACAAAGCGTTGTGGCTATGTTGGAACGAATGGGAGTAAAGATGCCCGCAGCAAAACTGACCCAGTTGAAAATGAAGAATGCCGCCTCCGTCATGGTAACAGCTACCCTGCCTCCTTTTGCCAGGTCGGGCAGCCGATTGGACGTCATGGTGTCTTCCCTGGGTGATAGTCAAAGCCTGCAAGGGGGTACTCTTTTGATGACCCCTCTGAAGGCCGCCAATGGCGATGTCTACGCGGTGGCTCAGGGTGCCGTTTCCATAGGCGGTTTCGCGGCAGGCAGGGAATCCGGCAACGTTCAGAAAAACCACCCCACCGTCGGGCGTATCGCAGTGGGTGCTTTGATTGAAAAAGAGGTGAATTTCACTTTCCAAGGGAAAGAATACCTGAAGCTGATTTTGGCAAATCCGGATTTTACCACCGCCATGAGGGTTGTTCATCAGGTCAATATGACCTTTGGTGACACCATCTCCAAGGCGCAGGATGCTGGAACCTTGCTGGTAAAGATACCCGAGGATTTCAAAAAGGATTCTGTCCGCTTTGTATCCATTATGGAAAATATCCATGTGACCCCGGATTCTACTGCTAAGGTGGTTTTGGCGGAAAAGACCGGAACCATCGTCATGG
>JAJDAS010000564.1 GCA_029261755.1 Nitrospinia bacterium | reverse complement strand
CTTCCCAACTGTCCGGAAAAAAAGACAGTAATACAGGCCAATCTTCTTCCATAATTCTACACCTCCAAAAATATATTTTTTGTTGGAAGTATAGGATTTAACAAGTTAAATGTCAACAAAACAACTTAGCGCTTATGGGGCGATGCCCCCGGCTATATGCTTTCGGCCCTTTGGGCCTGAAAAATTAGCCTGTGAACGGGCACAGTATTTTTTTACTTTTCTAATCCTCCTTTCTTCATGTTTCATTAAATTTTAAAGCATTTTGAAGAAAAGTAAATAGTTAGTACTGATCATTTTTGTTATAGATAGACGTAAAAAACGGGAGTTAATTATTTCATGAAATGTTCTTCCTACCGCTTGAAGGCAACATCGTTGATTTAAGGGGGAATAGATTTTCCCGCCCCGGTAGGGGCAGGTGAAATTAGCCCAGCGATTCATCGCTGGGGAGGTTGTAACAAAATTTTAAAGTCCCGGAGGGACGACTGAAATGAAGATTGTTTGAATGATCCATGCAATAGCTTCAGCCGTCCCTCCGGGACTTTATCGATTTTTTTGATTTTTCCCAGCGATGAATCGCTGGGCTAATTTCATGAGTCCCTACGGGACAAAATCAAGTACCTGAACCGGCATTTTTCTTAAGGCAATATCATTTATCAATAGTTTCGCCATGGATTTCCTTTTTAATTATTAAAGGAATAGCCTTTGAATTTCCCGAGTAGACCGCCTGCTCTATTTCTTCCAGCACACGAGAATAAAAACTATCATACCCCTCGCAACTTTCCCATATTTTTTTGGTTTGGCTTATAATTTCTTCGGATTTGAAAGGAGGGATTTTGGAAAGCGCAAGAAAATCCTCCCTCACCTTTTGTTTCAGGTCGTCGGGTAAAGGAGGTAGGGGGTGCGGGGTTTTTTGTTTTGGCTCCTGACGCAGGTACTTAACAAAAAATGGAAAGATCTTGTCAAAGTCCAACGGTTTTGTTAATAAGCCGTTGATGTCCAACCCGGAGGCTATTATTTGCCTGTCCGAGAAAACGTCTGCCGTTATCAGGACAATGGGAATATGGGCGCATTCCGGGCGGCTGCGAACTTCCTTGATGGCATCCACCCCATCCATTACAGGCATATGGAGGTCCATTAGCACCAAGTCTGGTTTACCATCCAATATTTTTTTCACGCCTTCCTGTCCGTTTTCCGCAAGTTGCGCCTGAAGCCCTATACTGCTTAACATTGCACATACCATTTCCCGGTTTATGGGATTATCCTCAACCAGTATAATCTTGTTGTCCTTTGAAAAATGTACATTTCGCCATTCCTCGTTAATGGTTTTCCCTTTTGCTTGTTGACGATCCTTTTCCAGCGGAAGCCTTACCGAGAAAAGAGAGCCTTCCCCAGGGGCGCTTTCTAGCGCAACTTTCCCCTCAAGTACTTCCGTGAGGCTTTTAACAATGGAAAGGCCCAGACCCGTTCCGCCAAAACGCTTGGTGGAAGTTTCATCCTCTTGTTCAAAAGCGTTGAATATGGAAAACTGGCGGTCTTTGGAAATACCTATGCCCTGGTCTTCAACCTGGAAACAAATAAAATCTCCTTCCCGGAGGGCTTTCAGCCGGACTTTCTTGTTTTCAGGAGTGAATTTGACGGCATTTCCCACAAGGTTCATGAGTATTTGATTAAGTTTTGTTCTGTCTGAATAGATTAACTTCGGGAGATTAGGGTCTATGTAATAGTTGAAATCAAGCTTTTTCATAAGGGCCTGGGCGGAATTGATGTGGTAAACGGCTTGAACTAACGCTTTCAGTTTAATATTCTCTTTGGAAACGAGGAGCTTGCCGGATTCAATCTTTGCCAGGTCCAAAATATTGTTGATTACTTCCAGAAGGTTTTGCCCACCTGCTTGAATTTTTTTCATGTAATTTTTAAATTTACCAGGTAAAGGGGTTTCTTTTTGGGCCACTAAAAGAAGCTGGCTAAACCCAATAATGGCATTAAGAGGCGTCCGGATTTCATGGCTCATATTGGCCAGGAAATGGGATTTGGCCTGGTTTGCGGCCTCGGCGGCCTCCTTGGCTACAGAAAGTTCCGTTGTCCTCTCTTTCACTTTCTCTTTTAATTCCAGGTTATGTTTTTTAATCTGTTTTTTGGCCATTTCCAGTCGCGCATTCTTGTCCTTCAACTCTTCCAGGTATTTACTGACAGATTGATGCGCATTGGATAACTTTTGAATCATTGAATTGAATGCCTCTTCAAGGACCTTCAGTTCGTTATGCCCTTTTGTCTCTATGTTTATTACTTTACCTTCAAGTTTGTCGGGGTCCAATTGGCGGGTCGCTTCAGTCAAGGCGGAAAGGGGCCTGCTCAACAAGCGGTTGCTCACGAAGAGAAAAATGATCCAGAGGGCGGCTGTCTTGATGAGCGCGTTTATAATAATGAGTAGAAAGCCCAATTTCACCTTTTGAAATATAATGGCGGAGCTGGAATATATAGTCGCCTTGCCGATTACTTTTTTCTTGCCGAACATATTAAAGACAATGGGAAAGCTATGCCAGAAAAACTTTGAGTATCCTTCAACAGGATTATCCACCCCATGACCGATGCTGACAAGTTCTCCCTTCATGCCCACAATCATCCCCGTTTTATCTATAGTTTCACCATACTCATTCTCCAGTTTCACGCCTATTACCGAGGGAAACTTGACGATGCCCTCGGAAATCAGATTCGCCTGTTTGACATTCATGTCCCATAGGGCCTGAGCCAAACCGGATTCAAAGGTGGTGCCTATAAGCTGTAATTCATCGACTATGCCTTTCTTCACATGATTATATTCAATTGCCATGTGGGAAATGGTAAGAGTAACCGTTACAACAAGGTAAATAGAAAAGACTATTCCCAGCAACCTTAGGGCTATCGATTTTTTAATTGGGATTTTACTTGGCATAAAGACCTGCTTTTTCTTATTTCCCTTAAATAGAAATACTTTACCGCTTATCATAACATCTCCTTTATCCCGTTAAACATTCAAGTGTTTAACGGGGCAACCTTCCCTTATCATAAGAGGAGGAGCTTAGGTTCCCCCTCTTTATTAAAGAGGGTTAGGGGGCGTTAAAAAAACTGATTTTTCATACAGGGCAGACGCGAGAACTGTACCCGCATATTGTCACTGCCAATCTTTCAAGCCATAGGATTCCAGTATCTTCTCCAGCCTGCCTGTTTTTCTCATTGCATCCATGCCTTCGGACAAAATTGCGGCATACTCCTTCGATTTAGGGTCTTTTGGAGAAAATGCAATATAGACCTGTTTGCTGTTCAGGGTGCCTGCCTCTCTTACAAGGTTCGCCTGCTTCAGCCGTGAAAGCGTATAGTTCGTTACCATCGAATCATCGATAAAGGTGCTAATCCGGCCTGCCAACAGCTTCCTGATGTTCATCTCCAAAGGCTCATCGCCGAAGACGACTTGGACTTTTTCCGGTATGTCTTGATTCGCAAGTATATATTTGTCCAAATCCTCGGAGTAAGTGTAATCACGGATGGTCCCCAGGGTCTGGTCCTTCAATGATGGAATGCCACTGTATGACCAGGGGCTGCCTTTCTTGGTGTAAAAAACGTATGTCAAAAGACCCTGTTCGTTTCCAGGAAAAACAAAGTCGGGAGCGTCCGTTTTGGCTGCGGCAACAATAGCGTTAAACTTATCCTCCCTCACCAATTGGACCGATCTGGCCCAGTTCATTTTTCTATAGCTGACGGTATGACCTGCATCTTTAAATATCTCTTGCGCTATTTCTATGACAAATCCCGGTCTTTCCGATCCAGGCTCACAGTTGTATGGACACCATTCATCCGCCAGCATTACAATTGTGTCGGCATGCAGGTTTGATGACAACAAAAACAGGACCAGGATTGAAACCAGTAGATTTTTCATTTTTTCTCCTTTAAAAGAATTGATTATTTTTTTACAAGATATACAGGATATGCAGGATAAAACCTTTCAGAGCGCCATACCTCATAAGATTTTTTGCCTCTTTCGTAAAAAACTGTTGTCGGCATGCAGGTTTGATGACAACAAAAATAGGACCAGTAAGATATTAGCCATGTGTTACCTTCTTAATGATTGAAGGAATGCCCTTCGAATTTCCCGAGTAAACCGCCTGCTCTATTTCTTCCATTGCGCTGGTATAAAAAGTATCATACCCCTCGCATATTTCCCCAATTTTTTTGGTTTGGCTTATAATTTCTTCGGATTTGAAAGGAGGGATTTTTGAAAGTGTAAGAAAATCCTCCCTCACCTTTTGTTTCAGGTTGTCGGGTAAAGGAGGCAGGGGTTGCGGGGTCTTCGGTGTTGGCTCCTGACGCAGATACTTAACAAAAAATGGAAAAAGTTTGTCAAAATCCAACGGTTTGGTCAATAAACCGCTGATATCCAACCCGGAGGCTGTTTTTTGCCTGTCCGAGAAAACATCCGCCGTTATCAGGACAATGGGAATATGGGCGCATTCCGGGTGGCGGCGTACTTCCTTGATGGCGTCCACTCCATCCATAACAGGCATATGGAGGTCCATTAACACCAGGTCGGGCTTAATATCCAAAATTTTATTCACGCCTTCCTGTCCGTTTTCCGCAAGTTCCGCCTCCAGCCCTATGTTGCTTAACATTGCACATACCATTTCCCGGTTTACCGGGTTATCCTCAACCAATAAAATCTTGTTGTCCTTTGAAAAATTGAAATTTCGCCATTTCTCGGTAATGGTTTTCTCTTTTTCTTCTTTCTGGTCCTTTTCCAGCGGAAACCTTACCGAGAAAAGGGAGCCTTGCCCAGGGGCGCTTTCCAGTTCAATTTTCCCTTCAAGTAATTCCGTGAGGTTTTTAACAATGGAAAGGCCCAGGCCCGTTCCCCCAAAACGCCTGGTGGAAGTTCCATCTTCTTGTTCAAAAGCGTTAAAGATAGAAGCCTGGCGTTCTTTGGCGATCCCTATGCCCTGGTCTTCAACCCGGAAACAAACAGAGTCTCCTTCCCGGATGGCCTTTAGCCAGACTTTCTTGTTTTCAGGAGTGAATTTGACGGCATTTCCCACAAGGTTCATGAGTATTTGATTAAGTTTTGCTCTGTCTGAATAGACTAGCTTCGGGAGTTTAGGGTCTATGGAATAATTGAAATCAAGCTTTTTCATAAATGCCTGGGCGGAATTGATTTGGTAAACGGCTTGAACCAATGTTTTCAGGCTAACATTCTCTTTAGAAGTAAGGAGCTTTCCGGATTCAATCTTGGCCAGGTCCAAAATATTGTTGATTACTTCCAGAAGGTTTTCACCCCCCAAATGAATGTTTTTAATCATTTTCTTGTACTTGTCAGGCAAATGAAGCTCTTTTTCTTGGTCTAACAAAATCCGGCTGAACCCGAAAATGGAATTGAGGGGCGTTCGGATTTCGTGGCTCATGTTGGCCAGAAATTGGGATTTAGCTTGGGTGGCTGTTTCGGCCTCTTCTTTGGCTTTTTTGAGTTCAATGGTCCTTTTTTCCACAAGTTCTTCCTGCTTGTGGCCGAGGTCCACCAGGGCCTGTTCCCTATCTCTAGTTTGTCTCAACATTTCATTAAACCAGGAATAAAGCGTACCCATTTCATCCCGGGAATCGTAATGAACTTCCATGGAATATTCTCCCGTCCTGGATACGGTCTTGGCCGTATCCGCCAGGGAAAGAATAGGGTCGGAAATGATTTTCCTGAGTTTCAGTGCGATTAAAAAAGAAAACATCAGGGAAAGAATAAGAAGCAATGCCGCAAGGGAAAAATACCTTTGGTATTGGGCCTCCAACTCGCTCGTTCTGGCGCGTAAGCGCAGAATTCCAATGATTTCTCCTTTATAAAAAATCCTTTGGAAAATCTCCACCTCATTGAAGCGCTCCTTAAACTCGGAAAAAAAATGTCCATCTTCATTTGTGGGTATTGATACAGGGTGTATTTCAATGGCGTCTTCCCTTTTATAGTGCGCAAAAATTTTTCCATTGGAATCATAGAGCGCGCCAAACTGAACCTGGTATTCCTTTTCCAAGGAAGAGAGTATTTCTTCGGCAAGATCTTCGTCCAGGAATACCAGGGAAGCCTGGCAGTTTTCCCCGATGGTTTCAGCCAAAACCTGGAGGTTTCGCATGGTTGTATCGTAAAAATTTATTAAATCGCTAACAATAAAAAAAGACATACAAAGACAAAGCGTAAAAAGGGATGTAAAAACAAATATCACTGACAGTTTTACCTTAATGGATAGGTTTTTGAAAAACTTTTTCATTCCGTTATCTCCCCAAGGCTGAGCAGCCGGGCGCTGGTCTTCAAGCCGGACCTATTCAAGGCCGGCAAATTGATTTGAAATTGGACTTTCTTGTTTGTAAAGAAGTTAAAGGCCGCGCCTCTTTCCGTGAAACCGGGAGTGTCGCCTATGAGCAGGGCGGGAAGACCTTTTAGATGGCTTGTTATTTTTTCGAGGTTATCTTTTTCTGAAGAAGACACAAAAAGCATTTGAAACTTCTCTGTTTTTTCAGCGGACTGGAAATATTTTATGGTTAGTTTTCTCCCTTTTACATCCATTTTTTCCGCGATCTTATCCAAAATATCGCCAAAGGGATTATTGCCCGCCACACCGATGACAAATTCCTCCTGATCATTGGCAAAGGTAGGCGAGGCTGAAGAGATCGCGCAAAGGAAGGAAAAAAAGATGATAGTAATGATGAGTCGTGAATTTTTCATAATAAGTTTTTACGCAACTACAAACTTATAAAACGTTGTTCTTTTGTGCGCCTTCGTGGTTAATGCGCTTTTGTTTTTCATTCCGAATTGCTCAATGAGTTGGTGTGGTCAGGCGGATAAATCACATAATAATCGGTGACATTTTTATGAGCCATATAGACCTTGGCGCGGGTTCCCATGGCGGCGCCAATAATGGTTCGCATTTTAATATTACCCTTCATAGATCGGGTATGGGAAATTTTTGTAATTAGTGCCTGAACGAAAACCCAGTTTTTCCAGCCGTAACTCCTATGGATTTTTCGGCGAATAGTTAAATTTCGGGCAGTACGAGAAAAAATACCTTAAAAACTGCCAGCTTCACGCATTGTAGTCTAAGCCGTTTCA
>JAJDAS010000563.1 GCA_029261755.1 Nitrospinia bacterium | reverse complement strand
TTTTCTTTTTTTCTTTTTTGTGTATTCGTGATAAACTTTTTTAATTAACTTGTTTAACTTGCAGGAGAAATGAGAATGAATGCAATAGATACCATCGAAAGAGAGCAAATGAAAACAGAGGTTCCTCAGTTTTGCATCGGGGATACCGTGCGGGTTCACATGACCATCAAGGAAGGCGAGAAAGAAAGGGTTCAGGTCATTGAAGGGGTGGTCATCGCCAGGAAACATGGTGGAAACCGCGAGACCTTTACCGTAAGAAAGATCTCCTTTGGCGTCGGCGTGGAAAGGATCTTCCCACTTCATTCACCAAAAGTGGGAAAGATAGAAGTCGTCCGCCACGGCAAGACCAGGAGAGCCAAGCTTTATTATCTCCGTGAACTGAAGGGGAAAGCATCCAAGACGAAGGAAAAGAGTCGGCAAGAGGTTCAAAAACTTCAAAAGAAATCGGCGGAAAAAACGAAAACCGCCGAGGCTTCTTCCAGCTAATGCCTTTTAGCGATATATTAGGACATGAACGGCAGGTCAGCCTTCTTCGTAACGCCATTCTTTCTCAAAGTGTATCCCATGCCTACCTATTTTACGGGCAGGCCGGGGTGGGAAAGAAGTTGGTTGCCGATACCTTTGCCCAGGCACTGAACTGCGAGGCAGAGGACGGAGACTCATGCGGCCAATGCCGTTCCTGCCGCAACATCCAAAAGGGGAACCACCCCGACGTTGTGTTTCTTCAGCCGGAAGAAGGTTACATCCGGATCGAAGAGATCAGAGCAGTCCAGAACGCTCTGGCTTACAAGGCATTTGAAGGCGGCTGGAAGGTTGCTATTGTGGATGGGTGCGGAGAAATGTCCGTGGGCGCCGCCAATGCCTTCCTCAAGACCTTGGAAGAACCGCCCGGCAATACCACCATTATTTTGATCTGCCCCAACCACCTTTCCCTTCTCCCAACCATTCTTTCCCGCTGCCAAACCATTCGTTTCAGTCCATTGCAAGATGCCGAAATTCAGGACATCCTGCTTAGAGAAAGAGAGTTGGACCTAGAAACCGCCGACAGCCTAGCCGCCCTGGCCGATGGAAGCCCGGGATTGGCTTTATCAATGGACCTGGACACCGCAAGAGAAACAAGAAACGAGGCCTTTGATCTGATTTTCAACAACGATGCACAAGACGTGGTAGATCTTTTCAGTCTTAGCAAGAAAACTTCCGGGTTTAAGGAAACCCTCCCGGAATTGCTTGGAAGGATGATGGTTATCGCCAGGGACGTGGCGGTATGGCATGCTACGGAGAACAAAGCCTATATCAAAAATAAGGATGCCTTACCCAGGATCGCGGACATTGCCAAACGTCTAACGCCCGCTGCCTCCTTGAAGGTTTTCGACGCCATCAGTGAAACTTTGGCATCTCTCAAGTGGCACGCAAACCCCCAGCTGGCAATGGATCATCTACTGATACAAATAAGGACTGCAGCTTAAAAAACTATGCAAAATCAAGAAGATCAAAAAATAAAAAAAGATCCCAACACTTCCCCAGAAATACTTCCCCAACCGGATGGGCAGGAAAACTCCCAAAACCCGGTCCGTGTGGAAGAGGCCTCCGGCGTTATAAAAGAAGCAGAACAAGAGGTGAAAGAAGAGGTGAAAGAGAGGGTGGTGGGAGTGCAATTTATCAATAGAGGAAAGGTCTCACCTTTTTTGCTTGGAGAAGAAAAATTACGGGTGGGAGATCACGTCGTTGTGGAAACAGAACAGGGCGAGAATTTTGGAATGGTTGCTTTTTCCAAGCACGATTTCTTTGGGGGGGACAAGGGTTTCTCCAAACTCAAGCGCATATTGCGGAAGGTGACGCCGGAAGACAGGGAACGAGTGGAAAAGAATCATGCCCTGGAGAGGGAGGGTACGGAGTTTTGCCAGAAGAAGATCGAGGAAAGAAAGATTCCAATGAAGTTGAGCCGCGTGGAATTCAGTTTTGAAGGAAATAAGGCCACCTTTTTTTTCACTGCCGAAGGGCGGGTGGATTTCAGGGAACTGGTTCGAGACTTGGCCAACCATTTTAAAACCAAAATAGAGATGAAGCAGATAGGGGTCCGGGACGAAGCCAGGCTCCTGGGAGGTTGCGGTTCTTGCGGAATAAAACTATGTTGCGCCTCTTTCCTGAAGGACTTCGAGCCGGTTTCCATCAAAATGGCGAAAGATCAGAATTTAACCCTAAACCCGGTGAAGATCTCCGGGTTGTGCGGAAGGCTGATGTGTTGCCTGGTATATGAGCATGAGAATTACAAGGTGTCAAAGAAGAAACTGCCTGTTTGCGGTACATGCGTCAAGACGGAGAGCGGAATCGGGACTGTGGATAGAATCCACCTTCTTCAGGAAAAAGTGACAGTAGTTTATCCGGAAGAAGGCAAGAAAGAACTCCTTTCCCTTGAAGAATTCACCATTGAGAAAAAGGGTGTAGCCCAGAAGCCGAAGAAAGTTGAACAGAGGCCTGATAAAAAGGTTGATCAAAAGCCTAAAAATGCCGACCAGAGACCTAAAAATGCTGATCAGAGGCCTAAGAAAAAGAAGGGGCACTCCAGTGATAGGCCCCATCAAGGTCGGGGAAAATCCGATAAAGGGAAAAAGCCGGGTCCGAATCAGGAGAAAAAAAACAGGTGAAAAACAATAATTACTACATTACCACCCCTATCTATTATGTCAATGACCAGCCCCACATCGGCCATGCCTATACCACCATTGCAGCGGATGTTGCCGCTCGTTACCAAAGACAGTGTGGTAGGGAAGTTTTTTTTCTCACCGGGGTGGATGAACATGGACAAAAAGTGCAAGAGGCCGCCAACAAACGTAATGTGCCGCCGAAACAGCATTGCGATGAACTTTGCCAACGCTTCCAAACCCTTTGGGATCGGCTGAATATCTCCAATGACGACTTCATTCGTACTACGGAAGAAAGACATAAAAAGACTGTCCAATACGTTTTGCAAAAACTTTATGACCAGGGAGAAATCTATAAAGGAAGCTACGAAGGCTGGTACTGTCTGCCGGATGAACGTTTCTGGACGGAAAAAGACCTCGTGGATGGCAACTGCCCAGAATGCGGCAGAAAGGTCCAGTCCATCCAGGAGCACAACTATTTCTTCAAGATGGGGAAGCGCAGGGATTGGTTGATTGAACACCTCAACACCAATCCCACATATATCCGACCCGAAAGCAGGCGGAAAGAGGTGCTGGGTTTTCTCAAGAAAAATCTTGGAGACCTTTGTATTTCCAGGCCCAAGGAGAGATTGTCGTGGGGAATTCCTCTTCCGTTTGACGAAGGTTTTGTTACCTATGTCTGGTTCGACGCTTTGATCAACTATATTTCCGCTCCCGGATATCCCTTTCAAGAAGAGAAATTTCAAGCCGTTTGGCCCGCCTCCTACCACACCGTGGGCAAAGACATATTGACCACCCATTCGGTTTATTGGTCCACCATGCTGGATGCCTTGGAACTCCCCTTGCCACAATCTATTTTTGCCCATGGTTGGTGGACCATCAACGGGCAAAAGATGTCCAAATCCCTCCAGAACGTGGTAGAACCGAATCAACTTGTGGAGGAGTTCGGAGTGGATGCCATACGTTACTTTTTACTGCGGGAGGTTCCATTCGGACTGGACGGAGATTTCTCCCACAGGGCGCTCATAGGGCGGATGAATAGCGACCTGGCCAATAACCTCGGCAACCTCCTGAGCCGGGCGCTGAACATGATCAATAAATTTTGCGGAGGGAAAACCCCAAAACCTGAAATAACGGGAAAAGGGGACGAAGAGTTAAAGTCAATCGCAGGTGAAGTGGTGAATGGCCTGGAGGAGCAGTATGAGCGCCTTGCCTTCGATAAGATTTTGTCTTCTGTCTGGAAACTCATCGATTACACCAATAAATATATTGTGGTCAACGAACCATGGGCGCTGGCGAAGAAGGAAGAGGATCGACCGCGTTTGAATACCGTTATGTACAACGTTGCCGAATCACTTCGCATGGCGGCGGTGTTGATCTACCCATTTATGCCTCAAACCGCTAAAGAATTAGCTGACCAGTTGGGTCTGGAGGCGGATGTTGCCAAAACCAGCCCCGAAACATTAAAAGAGTGGGGCGGTTTAAAACCGGGGCAGGCAATCCATTCCGGCCAGGCACTCTTTCCGCGAATCGACGAGAAAAAAGCCAAAAAGATTTTGGACAAAGTGGAGTCGGCATGGGAACAGGGTACTAAGGAGGATCAGGATTTGCTTACCATTGAAGAGTTCATGAAGATCGATCTCCGTTCTGGCGTGGTAGTGGAGGCGGAAAAGATCAAAAAATCCAAGAAACTTCTCAAACTCAAACTTGATATTGGGAGTGAGACCCGACAGGTCTGCGCCGGTATTGCAGAAAGTTATGAGCCGGAGGAGCTTGTTGGAAAGAAGGTCATATTTGTTGCTAACCTGAAGCCTGCTAAGCTCATGGGGATTGAATCCCAGGGAATGGTGCTCGCCGCATCTGATGAGGGAGGCAAGGTCGTCCTTGCCGGTTATGACCAGGATGTAATGCCTGGTTGGAAGGTGAAGTAAAAAGATTTTAGATTGAAGGAATAGTTATTACCCCTCCCCCTACCACCAATAAAAAATCTAAAATCACAAATCTAAAATGAATACTCCCGCCCCTTACTTCTTGGTTGGCAATTCGATGGTAAATGACACTCCTTGAGGCTCCAGATTTTTCGCCTCCAGGGTCCC